>DASTFB010000104.1 GCA_035709005.1 Candidatus Methylomirabilota bacterium
CGCCCTCGCGTTCGTGGAAGTGCTCGCGCGAGAAATCCAACGGGGGCTGTCGGTTCGAGGCGTGCCCACCTCGGAGGGGACGGCGCGACGCGCGCGCGAGCTGGGGATCCCGCTCGTCGAACTCGGCGAGGCCGAGCTGGACGTCACGATGGACGGCGCCGACGAGGTGGACCCCGACCTCAACCTGCTGAAAGGAGCCGGCGGCGCGCTCGCGCGCGAGCGGATCGTCGCCGCCGCCTCACGCCGTCAGATCATTCTGGTCGGCGCGGACAAGCTGGTGCCCGCTCTTGGCACGAGGGCCCGGTTGCCGGTCGAGGTCATCCCGTTCGCCGCCGCGCCGTCCCGCCGGCGCCTCCGGGAGCTGGGCTACAAGCCCGAGCTCCGGCGCCGTGGCGCGGCGCCGTTCGTCACCGACAATGGCAACGTCATCCTCGACTGCGAGACCGGGCCGCTGACCGACCCGGCGGCGGTGGAGCGAGCCATCCGTGCCATTCCCGGTGTCGTCGATACGGGTCTCTTCCTCGGCACTGCCGAGACCGTCCTCGTTGCGGATGGCGACACCGTGCGGGTGCTGTCGCGAAAAGGCAAATCGTGATCGCCCAGCGCCCGTGCTACGGCACTGAGGATTCCGGCGGATGGACGATGCGCGGCGTGACCAGGATCAGCAGCTCCCGGCGTGAGGTCCGCTCCTCCCTGGTCCGGAACAGCCGGCCCAAGATCGGCACGTCCTTGAGGAGTGGAACCCCGCGCTCCGCGACGTCTCTCAGCTCCCGCACCAGACCGCCCAGCACGAGGGTCTGAGTATCGCGGAGCACGACCGAGCTCTCGAGCTCCCGCTTGATGATCTGGCGCGAGCCGGTGGACGGCTCCCGCTCACCGAGCTCGTTGACTTCCTGGCGGACGTCTAGCGCGATCGCCCCGTCTTGGCCGATCCTCGGCTGCACGCTGAGCACGACGCCGGCATCCCGGTACTCCACGACCTGAGTGACGATACCCAACAGCGCGTCGGCGGGCAGCCCCGGGGACGGCGAGGCCGTGACGACCGGGATCGAGTCCGAGACCTTCAGCACGGCCCGCTTGCCTTCGGCGGCCAGGATCTGGGGTCTCGCGGTCACCCGGGCGACCTTCGTGACCGCCAACGTGCGGAGCAGGATGAGCGCCGCATCGGTCTCGGCGACCAGGCCGGTCAGCCCCTCGCTCGCCAGGGCGAGGGGCGGGAGCCCCAGAGCCGCCTCGACCGGCGGCACGGGACCGGTGAGGGCAACCGCCGTGAGCGAGCCGATCACGGCCGCCCAGTCGATGCCCAGCCGCTGCTCGTCGATCAGATCGACTTCGGCCGCGATCACCTCGATCTGCACCTGCCGCGGTCGCCGATCGAGCTGCCGCAGCGTCGCCTCGATGGCGGTGCGGACGTTGGGCGAGGTCACGACGAAGAGTGTGTTGGTCGCAGCGTCGGGCACGAACCGCGCGTGCGGGTCGACCTCCACGTACGACGCCCGGAGTGTGGCGGCGAGCTCGACCGCGTCGGCGTGCTCGGCCCGGTAGACCAGGAGCCGCCGTCTCGGGCCGAGGTCGGCATCGAGTTGCGCGACGAGCCGGCGGATGGCCTCCAGCTCGTCCGGTCGCGCGTGCACGATCAGCGCATTCGCCCGTCGTTCCCCGACGATCAGGGGAGGGCCATCAGCCCGGCCCTCGGGACCGCGGGGCGCGGGCGGCGCCGCCGGGAGACCGGCAGCCGCGCCAACCCCCTTGGCGAAGATTCGATTGAGCGTCGCAGCGAGGCTCGGGGCATCGGCGAAGCGAAGGGGAAACACCTCGAGCCCCTCGAGCGCGCGCTCGACGTCGAGGATGCGGACGACCGCGAGCAGGCGAGCCACGTTCGAGGCCGCGTCCGTCAGGAGCAGACTGTTGGTCTCGCTGTGCGTGCCGATGTGACCTCGCGTCGACATCAGTGGCCTGAGCTGGGAGGCCAGGTCGGTCGCCGCCGTGAACCGGAGAGGGACGATGTGCGTCACGACCTCGTCCCCGCGGATGCCCGGTCGGGGCGTCGGGCCACGACCGGTCGTAACGGCGCGCTCCCGGGCCCCCTCGCCGCGGATGATCTTGTGGATCGGCCCCGCCCGGACAGCGGTGAACCCGTGGGTCTCCAGCGCCGCGAGCAGGAGACTGACGACCTGGTCCTCGGGGATCGGAACCTGCGTGACCACCGTCACCCGGCCGCTCACGTCCGGCGCCAGGACGTAGTTGATGCCGGCGGCCTCGGCGATGGCCCGCACGACGGACTCGATGGGTGTGTCGAGGAAGCGGAGCGTCACGCGGCGCCCCGGTGCCGAGGGGCGGGCCTCGGCACCGGGCGCCGGCCGCAGCGGATCCCCCGAGGCCGATTGCGCCAGGGTCACCCGTGGGCTGATCCAGGCCGGCAGGAGAAGCCCAAGGAGCAGGACGAAGATGATCGCGGCCCCCGACCTCCCTTCTCCGTTGTGGGAGCTTCGCCACCAGCCTGGTCGAGCCCCTCTGATGACCGACCGGCGCCGGTGTCCCCGGTGAACTGATCTGTTGAACTCATCATAGACGAGGATCACGTCCGGCCCTAGGGATCGTCTGCCGGGGCTAGCCGCCGCGGGCGAACTCCGGGTAGAGCGTCAGGCCGCGCTCTAGCCTTGGACGGGACCCTGGCCGCGCTCCCGGATCAGCTCCTCGAAGAACTCACGAAGCGCCGGGACGTTCGTGAACAGGGCATCGAAGGCCTCCCGGTCCAACGTCAGCACGTCGAGCGGGGTGGCGCTGTGCACGGTGGCATTTCGGGGAGCATGGCTGATGAGGGCCATTTCGCCGAACCACTGGCCGGGGCCGAGCCTGGCCAGGATCTCCGGCTTTCCCCCGGGGCTCTCGCGGGTCACCTCTACTTCGCCCTTCGCGATGGCATAGACCAGGTCGCCGATGTCCCCTTGCCTGAAGACGACCTGCCCCGGCTCGAAGTGCTGCCGGCTGATCGTGGCGGGGCGGTCCGTCTTCATCTGCACGATGTCGGGCGAGAGCAGGAGGTCGACAAACCACCCCATCGCCACCCGCACCTTCCTGTCGGTCCCGGGCAGCTTCAGGAGGTAAGCGAGGCGAGCCAGGAGCCACGCCGAGAATCCGGAGAGCTTGACCCCACGGATGTTGGCCACGGCGTTGCGCCCGCCGAGGCTGCACATCGCGCCCAGGGTGACAAAGGCGAAGCGACGCTTCTGACCTCCCCCGATTGCCGCGGCGATGTTGTCGGCCACACACTTGCCCTGTCGCAACGCGTGCTGGGCCGTCGGGGGATAGGGCCTGCCGGTGGCTGGATCGAGGATCGTCGCGTTGTCGCCGACCGCCCAGACACCCGGATAGCCTCGAACCTCGAGGAACTCGTCGACGACGATTCGCCCCCTCTCGTTGGTGCAGGGAAGCGTCGCCACCAGGGGGTTCGGCGCGGCCGGCACGGTGCTGACCAGCGTCCTGGTCGGGAGGTGCTCACCCGTGTCGAGCACGGCGCTGTCCACCGTGGCTCCCGCCAGCCCCACCTTGAGACGGATCTCGACGCCGCGCCGCGTGAGGATCTTGAGGGCGAAGTCGGCGAGATCCTGGGGCAGCTCCGGGAGGATGCGGGCCCCGAGCTCCAGGATGATCACCCGGATCTCGTCGGGCCGCAGATTTCGATAACTCCTGGCGGCCTTTCGGACGAGCTCGTTGAGCTCGGCCGCCACCTCCACGCCGGAGTATCCGGCGCCGCCCACCACGAAGGTGAGCAGCCGACGCCGCACCGCCGGGTCATCCTCGACCGCGGCCTCCTCCAGGGCGTGGAGGACGTGATTGCGCAGCACGAGGGCGTCGCCCAGGTACTTGAACGGCAGGGCGTGCTCCTGAAGACCGGGCATCCCGGCCAGACGCGTGATGTTGCCGAGCGCCAGGACCAGGTGGTCGTATTCGAGCACCGCGGCCTTGTGGTCCACGCCTGGCGAGATGACCACCCGGCGCGAGCGCAGGTCAATCTCCTCGACCTCGCGGGTATAGAGCTTGACCCGGGGGCAGAGCCGGCGGATCGGGATGATGGGATCGAGCACGCCGATCGTGCCCGAGATCACCTCGGGCAGCATCGGCTGGTACACGAGGTAGTTGTTGCGGTTGACGAGGGTGATCTCGACCTTCGCGTCGCGCGCCAGGAGTTTCTCGAGGGTCATCGCCGTGTATACGCCCCCGAAACCCCCGCCGAGAATGAGGATGCGGATCGGGTTCCCCGCCATTGATCGTTCTCCGCGGTCCAGAGCGATGCTGCGCGCGTAATCTAGGCGCCCCGCCCGGGGCTGTCAATCGGAAATCCGGCACCTGCTGGTGCTACATGAAAATGTCATGGGGTAACTGCTCTGTGAAAGTGTCGGCCTGCCATGGAGACCTTCACGATGAGCAGGAAGGAGCGGGTCCGGCCGGGTGTTATCAAGGCTACTGTGGCTGCCACGTCGAACTCCGCGACAACCTCCCAGGCGACTTCGTCCTCAAGCCACGCCGCGCGCCGAGCGGGGACCGGCGCCCCCGGCCTCCCCGCCCGGCCCCATCCGCCGCTCGCCCCCTCTCGACGCCCCCCACGCTGCGGACCCATACCGGCCGGCAGCCGCTGCCGACTCACCCCTGGATGCGGGCCTGGGACCCGATCATGCGCGCCAAGCACCGCCGCGAGCTTCGTCGGCGGGCCGCCAGCGACAGCGGAAATCCGGCACCTGCTGAGGAACAAGTGGTCAGAGTCTTGGGGCGTGCTAGAACGCGGCGACGGTCAGCTGCAGATGGACGCCGTGATCCTGGAGCTCGGAGCCCTGCCTGTCGCGTTCGAGAAGCCGATAGCCCCAGTAGACCTCGAACTGGGGTCTCAGCCGAAACGGTCCCGGGCCGGGCGTCGTGACCGCCCACCGCAGCCCCATACCGATGCTGGCCAACCGGATGTCGTCGTCGCCGTTGGCCGACTTCACATTCGTGGCGTCGGCGAAGTCGACGAACGGGGCGATCTCGATGTAATCGGCCCAGCGGCGCTGGCTGATCAGTGGCACCCGCGACTCGAGTGACGCGATCACCGTGCTGTCTCGCAAGGCCGTAACCTCTCGGTACCCGCGTACGCTGTAGCGGCCTCCCACGGCGGCCTGCTCGAGCGCCAACAGAGCATCGTCGGCCCGCTGAATGTCGGCGCGGAAGATGAGCTGGCTATCCCAGAACGGCAGTCGCTGCACCCACTGAAACTGCCCCAACCACGCGAAGTAACGCCCGTCGGGGCCCTGCGAGCTGTTGTGAATCGTGGCACCGAGCGCGTCCACGCCCAAGGAGAACCGGGACCGCGCGGCCAGGACGAACTTCCGGGTGCGGTAGAGCCAGTCCGCGCTGATCCGCAGCGCCGTGACGATCATCTCGCCGTCCTCGGCGCCTGGAAAGAGCGAAAAACGTTCCCCCAGGACGAAGGTGGTGTTGGAGAGTCGCTCGCCCGTCAGCTCGAGGCCGAATTCTTGCCGGATCGTTCGATACACCGGATGCCTGAGCGTGAAACCGAAGATCTCGGATTCGCTCGTGATATCCAGGTCCTGGAAGGTCTCCGTCACGATCACGAAGTCGTTCTTTCGATACTGAAATCCGAACGTCGTATCACGGGCCGTCAGCGGAATCGAATATCGGAAATCGAGTTGGGGATTGACGCCTTCCGTCCGCCCGTACCCCAGGCTCAGAACATCGCCGTGGCCGGTGAGGTTCTGGTGCTGGAGGGTGATCGAACCGCCTATCTCTCCCACCGCCGGGTTGTGATAATTGTTGACATCGAGCAGTAGCCGGTAGGGCCGGACTTCCTCGACCCGCAGCGCCAGCACGCTCTCCCCCAGGCGCAACCCCGGTTTCAGCTCCGAGTCGATGCGTTTGATCCGGGGATCCTGCTGGAGAAGCTGCAGCTGATGCCGAAGCTCGTTCACGTTCAGGGGCGTTCGGGCTCCGGGCTCGACGCGACGGCGGAGATGCGACTCGCGAAACCAACGGTTGTCCGTCACTTCGATCCGACTCAGCTCGCCCTCGATGATCTGTATGGTCACCACGCCGTCGCTGACGGTCTGGTCCGGAAGGATGGCCCCCGAATTCACGTAGCCCCGATCGACGTAGAGTCGGGTGAGCGCGAGCCGCGCCTCTTCGAAATCCTCGACCGCCAGCTCTCGACCTTCGTATGGCGCCACGACCTTCGACAGATCCTCGGCGGTGAAGACCGTGCTGCCGACGACGCGGATCTCTCGGACGAACAGGCGGTCGCGAGACAACTCCTCTGGTTGCGATGGCGCGGGGGGCAGCGGCGGCAACGGCGGCGTTAGTGGAGGCTCCGGCCAAGCCGGGTCGCTCGGCAGGGGCTCCTGGATCAGCGTCGGCGGGCTACCGGAGCGCTGGGTGGGATCGAGCCCCGGAGGGGCCTGAGCGTGGGCCACCGACCCGACAAGGGCCACGGCGAGCGTGACCAGAGCCACTGCACCGCTCGCCGCGCCGCCACAGCCTACTTCGAGCACCCCAGGCGTGGCGTCTGGCGAACACGGCTGGGCGCCGGCTGGCTGTCCTCCTCGGCGACGGGACCAGAGACGAGGCCCGGGTCGAGCGGACTCGGCAAGAGCCCGCCGGGCTCGGCGGGTATTCCGTCCCGCCCGCCGAGCACGAAGGTGCTGAACCGGCGTTCGCTCGCCCGCACCGCGCAGTGCTCGGCGAGGAGGGCCGTACCGGTGCCGAACTCCTTGGGCAACGGGGCCACCTGGGTCTCCGCCGGGCTCACTGCCGTCTGGATCGTGACCGTTCCGGGGAAGCCCAGCGCCGAAGACGCGCTGATGACGCTTTCCGAGGTGAGGAACACGTCGGCCACGATCAGCACGTTTCCGCCCGGCCCGCCGAACGCGTCGGCCCGAACCTCGCTGCCATTGAGCACGACGGCTTGAGGATCGATCGTGATGTTCCCGCCGCGGCCCTGCCCGGTACCCACACTGGTCGTGACCTGGCTGTCGAGCAAGTGCACGAGTGAGCTGACCTGAAACGTGATGCTGCCGCCGTCGGAGCTGAGGGCTTCGGTGGTCACCCGGCTCCCGCGGCTGGCAAACTGGTCACCGACGACCAGGATATTCCCGGCCGTGCCCGTCGCGGCACTCCTCGCCGTGATCGCGGCGTCGCCGGAGAGATCAACGCGTGCGGCGTCGATCTCGATGTCTCCTCCGGCGCCGCTCCCCCGGGTGGCGGTCGAAATTGTGCCACCGTCGGTGAGTGTCAGTTTCGGCGTCGAGATGCTGATGCGGCCGGCGCTGCCGGTCACCGGCCCGAAGACATCGACCGTATCGCTGAACAGACCGGACTGGACCCCGCCAGCGTCCGACCCGGAGATCGTGACCGACTCGCTCGCTGTGATCGTCAGCCTCCCGCTCGAACCGGCGCCGGCGGTCCGGCTGATGATGCGCGAGCCCCCAGCCACGGTCAGCTGTCCGACGTTCAGCTCGATGTCACCCGCCTGCCCGCTCTCGACTGTGATGCCCGAAATCCCGCCGCCATCCGTGACTACCAGAGTCGGTGCCGACACCGTCACGTGACCGGCAGCGCCGCTGCCGCTCGCCTCACTCGCGATCGCGCTCCCGATACCTTCGGTTGTTTCGCCAGAGATCGTCACGGACTCCGAGGCTCTCACCGTGACGGTCCCACCGGGCCCGGCGCCAAGCGTGTTGCTGGCAATTCGACCGCCACCGAGCAGCGTGAGCCTCCCGACTTCCAGCTCGATCGTCCCTGCCCGACCGCTACCGAGCGTGGAAGTGCCGATTTCCGCGCCATCATTCACCGTCACGACTGGCGCGGAAATGTTGATCTGGCCCGCGTCGCCGGTACCGTCCAGCCGTGTCTCGCTGAGAATGGCGCTCGCGAACGGGCCGCGTCCCGAGACCGTCACGGACTCGGTCGCGCTCACGGTCACGGCGCCGCCTGAGCCGGCGCCGAAGGACTGGCTCTCGATGCGCGCGCCACTGTCCGCCGTGAGGCGCCCCACCTGGATCTCGATGTCGCCCGCCCGCCCGTCACCGAGGCTCGTCGCCGAGATGAGACCGTCGGCAGCGATGCTCAGGACCGGGGTCCTCACCGTGATCGTGCCGGCGTCCCCCGTGTCGCCCGCCCCGCTGAAGAGGCCGGCGAAGAGGCCGGCGGGACTGCGCCCCGAGATCGCAACGGCCTCCGTTGCGTTCACCGTGAGGCTCCCGCCCTGTCCGGCTCCGAAGGTGGTGGTCTCGAGCCGACCTCCGTCCAGTGTAAGATGGCCGACCTGCACCTCGATCTCGCCGGCGCGGCCCGTTCCAGCAGCCGCCGTCGCGATCTGACCACCCGCGGTCAGATTCACGGTCGGAGCCGAGACAGTGATCCGTCCCGCGTCCCCACGTTCAACCGCGAAGCTCGAGATCTGACTCTGAAGGCCGTCGCTCCGGCTCCCCGAGATTGCGACGGACTCGCTCGCCGTCACCCTGATGTCGCCCGCCGACCCGGGTTGTTCCCCCGTGTTGCTGCTGATCGATGTCCCCCCGGTGACCGTGAGCCGTGCCGCTTGTAACTCGATGTCGGCCGCACGACCGGTGAACGCACCTAGACCCGTTGCGATCTGGGAGCTGTTCGAGGCGGTGACGTCGTCTCTGACCCGGATGTCGATGCCGGGTGATGGACCATTGGCGCTGCCGAACGCAGCGACGAAGCCGGAGTCGACGACGAGCCTTCCGCCGCGGATGACGACGGTGCCGGTGGAAGCTCCGCTGGCGTCGAGAAAGGCGCGGTCAGACAGCTCGATCGCGCCGAGCCTTGCGAACGAGTCGAGCGCAACCTCGGCGCCTGGACTTGCGATATCCAGAGGGACGTTCCCGGCCGAGCCGACACTCACGACGTTGAGTCGGCCGCCGGAGGCCTGCACAAAGGCCACGTTCTGCCCGTCTGCACGCGGGCGACCCTCGATCTTGACGTCGCCGCCGACGACGGACAGCGTCTGGCCTTCGCTCACCCGCAGTTCGCTGCCGGAGATCGTGATGGACGCCGGGTTCGGCCCAAGGAATCCAAACGCCGCGGGCGGTGCCGTGGTCAAGACGCTCGCGGCGTTGGGGTTGGCGACGAAGGCGCCGCCGTCCGCGAGCCGGAGCACATCCGCGGTGCTGACGTGAAACGCCCCGCTCACGTCGAGCGACGCGTTCGGCCCGAACAGGACACCGCTCGGGTTGAGCAAAAAGAGGTTGGCGCCGCTGATCTCGGACCGCAACTGGCCGTCGATCGTGGAGCGCTCGCCACCCGTCACGCGGGCCAGGATATTGGCGATCGTGGAGGGGCCCGAAAATGCCGCAGTCTCGCCGGTGCCGACGTTGAAGCGCCCGAAGCTGTGGAACAGGTTGGGGCCCCGGATTTGGCCCAGGTCGGGCGTGATCTGGTAATTCGGCCCCGTCAGGGGGCCCACGGGGCCCAGGCTGCCGTCGAGGGTGATCTGCGCGAGGCTCGGAGCGGGCCACAGCGCCACGCACCCAAGGAGGACCGCCACCAGACAGCGAAGCCTCCGAGCCACCAGAGCAGGCATGCGGGAGCGGAGTATAGGTGAGGATCCCCCAGCCAACAAGTGGGGAACCGACTGGTCAGCGTGCTGGCGAGGTCAGTAGCGGCGTGATAGGTTACACCGCCGTGAGGGCGCTGGTCATCACGCTGCTGGCTTTCACCCTGATCGCCCTGACCGCCGCCTGGGGCCAAGCAACTCCTCCGGCGCGGGCGCTCAGGGGGGACGACATGGCGGCCTCCATCGACCGCGCCACGCGCGCGCAGGAGCGGGGCGCATTCGATGTGGCGGCCGAGAGGTGGCTCGAAGTGGCCGGGCGTTACGACCGCGAGCAGAACACCGGGGGCCACATCCACGCGCTCGCGCAGCTCGCGCACGCCTACCAGTCGCTGGGCCACTACGTCAAGGCGCGGGACAGTCTCGAGCGGGCCCTCACGCTCGCTCGGCCGTCCTCGGATCAGCGCCAGATCGCCTCGATCCTGCGCCAGCTCGGGAGCGCGACAATGGCGATGGGGCTTCTGGAGCGCGCTGGTGACGCGCTCACCGAGGCCCAGGCCCTGGCGCAGGCAGCCGGCGATCCCGCCCTGGAGGCCAGCGTTCTAAATGACCTCGGGAATCTTCTGTCGCGTCGAAAACAGTACGCGGAAGCGCTGCAGCGCTACGAGGCCAGTGGCGGGCTCGCTCAGCGGGCGCGTCGCCCCTCGCTCGCCGCCCGCGCCCTGACCAACGCGGCCGCCGCCGCCCGTCAGGCGGGACGACTCCAGACCGCACGGGCGCGCCTCGACGCCGCTGATCTCGAGGTCCGCGGCGTCCCCGATTCGTACGACAAGGCTTACGAACTGGTGAGTATCGGCCTCGGGTATCTGGACCTTCGCCGATCACCGGCGGATCGCGACCTGACGTTACGGGCGGCCCGGCTGTTCCGGAACGCGATCGACGTGAGCAATCGGATCGGCGCGCCCCGGCTGGGAGCCTACGCCTGGGGTTCGCTCGGGAAGCTCTACGAGGACGACCGCCGGTACGAGGAGTCGCTGCAGGCCACGCGGCAAGCCGCCCTGGCCGCCCAGCAGGTGAACGCGCCCGAGTCACTCTACCGCTGGCAGTGGCAGACGGGACGACTCTTCGCCCGGCTGGGCCGCCAGGACGCCGCGATCTCCGCGTACCGCCGCGCGGTCTCGACACTCCAGTCGATCCGGAGCGAGATCACCGTCAGTCACGGGAACGACGGGGCCTCCTTCCGCGACTCGGTCGGCGCGCTCTACTTCGAGCTGGTCGATCTCCTCCTCCAGCGCTCGGCCACGGCCGCGGCGGGGGACCAGCAGGCCTATCTCATCGAGGCGCGTGATCGGGTCGAATCACTCAAGGTGGCCGAGCTGCGCGATTACTTCGGGGATGACTGCGTGGAGGCCGCGATTTCGAAAGTCACGCGCCTCGACGTGGTCTCCCCCACGGCCGCGGTCCTCTACCCCATCCCGCTGCCCGATCGTCTCGAGCTCCTGCTCCATCTCCCGTCCGGCCTCATGCGCGTCTCCGTTCCCGTGACGAACACGGCGCTCACCGAGGAGACCCGGCAGTTCCGGCGGAGGCTGGAGAAGCGGACGACACGCGAGTACCTGCCGCACGCCCGGCAACTCTACGACTGGCTCATCCGACCGCTGGAGACGGAGCTCGGCCGCTTCGCCATCGATACCCTGATCGTGGTGCCGGACGGTCCGCTCCGGACGATCCCGATGGCCGCGCTCCACGACGGCCGCAGCTTTCTCATCAGTCGATTCGCGCTGGCCACCACCCCCGGCCTCACGTTGACGGATCCGCGACCGCTCAAACGGGACAACCCGAGAGTGCTGGTGGCCGGGCTGACCCAGAGCGCGCAAGGCTTCCCGCCGCTGCCCAACGTCGGGACGGAGATCGAGGCCCTCCGCCAGCTCTACCGGGCCACGGCGCTCCTGAACGAGGAGTTCCGGCTGGGGCCCTTCGAGAAGCAGCTCCGGGAGGAGCCGGTCTCGATCGTCCACATCGCCTCCCATGCTCAGTTCACTGGCGACGTCCGGGCCACGTTCCTGCTGGCCTTCGACGACAAGCTGACGCTCGATCGGCTCGACCAGTTCATCGGGCTCTTCCGCTTCCGTGACGAGCCGCTCGAGCTCCTGACCTTGAGCGCATGTGAGACGGCGGCCGGCGACGACCGGGCGGCGCTCGGGTTGGCCGGCATCGCCGTCAAGGCCGGCGCGCGAAGCGCCCTGGCCACGCTCTGGCACATCAACGACGAGGCCTCGTCGGCGTTGGTCGCCGAGTTCTATCGCCAGCTTCAGACGCCGGCCACCTCGCGGGCGGCGGCCCTGCAGCGCGCCCAGCTCAAGCTCCTCGACGATCCGCAATACCGGCACCCGAGCTACTGGTCCCCCTTCCTCTTGATCAGCAACTGGCTGTAAGCGATGCGGGCCGCGCGCCGGATCCGGGACGCGCTCCGATCGCCGATCGCGATCGCGCTTCTGATCAGCAGCCTCGTCGTGCTGGGAATCATCGCGCTGCGGACCGGCGGCGCCCTCGAATCACTCGAGCTGACAGCCTACGACTGGTACTTGCGCGCGCAGCCGGCGACGTCGATGGACCGTCGGATCGTGCTCGTCACCATCACCGAAGAGGACATCCAACGCCTCGGGCACTGGCCGCTGACCGACGCGACAGTGGCCGACGCCCTCACGCGGCTCCTCGCCTACCGTCCCCGGGCGATCGGCCTGGACCTTTACCGCGACCTGCCGGTGCCGCCCGGCCGCTCAGACCTCGACGCCGTGCTGAAGGCCGATCGCCGTGTCGTGGTCGTGACCAAGATCGGCGAGGGCACATCAGACGGCATCCCGCCGCCGTCCGCGCTGGCCAACAGCGATCAGGTCGGCTTCAGCGACGTGGTCGTGGATCGCGGAGGCATCGTCCGCCGCGGTTTGCTGTTCCTCGATCGTCGCGACACCATCGCCTACTCGTTCGCCCTGCGTCTCGCGCTGCTCTACCTGCAGGCCGAGAACATCGGCCCGCAATCTGACTCGCGCAACCCCGAACATCTTCGCCTCGGGCGCACGACGATCCGCCCGCTCGAGGCCCACGAAGGACCCTACGCGCGCGCCGACACCGGTGGGTATCAGTTCTTGCTCGATTTCCATGGCCTGCAAAGGGGATTCCCCAGCTTCTCGTTCCGACATCTTCTGGAGGATCGGATCGAGCCGGCCGCCTTGCGTGACGCGATCGTCATCCTCGGAGTCGCAGCCGAAGGCAGCAAGGACTTCTTTTATACGCCCTACAGCCGCGGCCGCGATGCCGATCAGCAGATTTCCGGCATTGCCCTACACGGTCACATCGCGAGCCAGCTCTTGCGCATGGCCCTCGAAGGGGCTTCGCCGCTCCGCGCCGTCGAGGCCGGGCACGCCGCGTTGTGGATCGCGCTCTGGAGCCTGCTGGGTGGAGTGGCCGGTCTGGCCTCCCGCTCGGCCTGGCGCTTTGCCCTGATCGCCGGCGGTGGGCTGTTGGCGCTCGGCGGCCTCGTGTATGTCGGCTTCCGGTTGGGATGGTGGGTTCCTTTGATTCCACCGGCGCTGGGCTGGTTCGGCGCGGCGACCCTGGTGACCGCGTACACCTCGTATTGGGAAAAGGCGCAGCGAGCCCAGCTCATGGGGCTGTTCTCGCGGCACCTGTCGCCGGAGATCGCCGACGCGGTCTGGAGGCAGCGTCATGAATTTCTCGACGGGGGGCGCCCTCGTCCCCAGCGCCTGACCGCCACCGTGCTGTTCACCGATCTCGTCGGCTACACGTCTCTGTCGGAGGACCGCTCTCCCCAGAGCCTCGTCGAATGGCTCAACGTCTACATGGAGGCGATGGCCCAGCCCGTGATCGAGAACGATGGCTTGATCAACCAGTACATCGGTGACTCCATCATGGCCCTCTTCGGCGCTCCGTTTCCCCGAGCGACGGCCGCCGAGGTCAGCCGGGACGCGGTCAACGCGGTCGAGTGCGCGCTCGGCATGGAACGGAACCTTCAGGCGCTCAACCGACGCTGGCAAAGTGAGGGGCTGCCGACGGCCGCGATGCGGATCGGGATTTTCACCGGGCCCGTGGTCGGAGGCAGCGTCGGGAGTGCCCAGCGGCTCGCGTACACCGTGATCGGCGATACGGTCAACACAGCCTCGCGGCTCGAAAGCTACGCCAAGGATCTCTTCTTCGACGATCCGCTCGGCCACCCCTGCCGAATCTTGATCGGGGCGACCACCGCCAGCCACCTGGGCGAGCGGTTCGAGCTGGAGGCGGTCGGGGAGGTCGAGCTGAAGGGCAAGCAGCGGAAGGTCGCGATCTATCGCGTCGTCGGACACCGGCGAATCCAAGAATGAGACCGACGGTGGCCTCATAACGCGACCATGACTCCGGCTCCGGCGAGCTGCAGGGCCATGAGAGAGAGGCCGAGAATCGCACGACGCTCCACCAGGCGGTTGGCGAGCGCCGCTGACTAAGACACGGAGGACAGGAGGAGCACCGTGAAGACAACCGCAGTCCTCACATTGTCGGTCTGGGTCGTAGCCGGACCGCTCGATCTCGGCCTCGTTGGCATTCCCGCCCCGGTCACGCCGCTCTCCGCGCAGCCGACGACGGCCAGTCAGCCCGTGTACAAGCCCCCACGTCGCGGCGCGCCGGGCGGACGAGTCGGCGGCGCCACGCGGGGGCACGGTGCCGGCACCACCACGGTGGCCGTCCTCGTGCCCGACCACACGGGCTTGACGGTTCAGGAACAACCGACGCTGTACTGGTTCCTCTCTACGCCTACCACGCTACCCATCGAAGTCACCCTCATCGAGGCCAATGCGGTCAGGCCGATGCTCGAGACCCGGCTGCCTGCGCCGGAGCGGCCCGGAGTGCAACGCATCAGCCTGGCCGATCACGGCGTGCGGCTCGTGCCCGGCTCCACCTACAAGTGGTACGTCGCCCTGGTGGTGGACCCGAACTATCGCTCGAAGGATATCCTGGCCGGGGGTCTCATCGAGCGCGTGGAGCAGAGCGCCGTCCGGCTGGAGGCGATGCCGGGCGACCCGCTCACCGCCCCCCGCATCTTTGCCGATGCGGGGGTGTGGTACGACGCCATCGCGTCGATCTCAGCCTTGATCGAACACAGCCCCGGCGATCCCCTGCTGCGATCCCAAAGGGCGGCGCTGCTCGAGCAGGTGGGGCTACGTGAGATTGCCGAGTTTGACCGCAGGCCGGGTAGGCAACAGGGTGTTCGGTAGAAGGCCAGTCGAGCACTCACTCAGCACATCCAGGCGGCCACCGACTGGCTGAGACGCGTCGTTCGTGAGCGGAGGTTTGCCCTCCTAATCCAACCAATCCCTCTCCTTGAGCTTGCGGGGCAGGTACTTCTTGGTGAGGTACTGGAAGTCCTTGTTGGCCAGGGCGTCCAGCTCGTACTTGAGCCCGCTGGACAGCATCCGCTTGATCTCCTCCTGCCAGCTCTTCTTCTGGAACCACGTGTAGCTGAGCAGCTCGCGCGCCCGGGCGATGTCCTTGTCGTTCAGCTTGATGCCCACGTTGCGCGGCAGCCCGTACGATTCGGGATCCGCGCTCGACAGCCCGATGAACTTGGCCTTGGGGATGGCCATGCGCTGGCTCTCGAAGGCCAGGTTGATGGAGCCCTGCTTGACCACCGAGTAGATGTAGTAGCCCCAGGGGTCGTTGTCCACGAGGACGTAGACCGGCAGCCGGTACTCCTCGTGCAGCCGGCGGGCCAGCCGTCGGACACCGCGCGGCGGCTGGCCGTTGCCGGTCAGGAGCACGCAGTTGTACCGGCGCCAGAACTTGTCCTCGGAGAGCCGGTTCCACTGGGTGCCCTTCTCGACCAGGAGGACGAACTCCGCGGTGCATCGCCGGATCTGCAGATACTCCGGCTCGACGATGGAGGGCACGGAATAGCCGCCCTTGCCCAGGCGCGCGCAGTCCACGCGGTCGCCGTCGTCGACCAGCACCAGCGGCCCCACGACGGAGCCGGCGTTCTCGGCCCGCACGTGAAGCTCCTCGCGCAGAGCGGCCAGCGTCACCTCCAGGTCCTCGATGAGGGGATCGGACTCGTCCTGGGTGTCGAGGGTGTTCTCGTGCGAATCCTTGATGGTGTGCTTGGTCCGGTAGTAGATCTCGCGGAGCGACGTGGTGAGGTTGGATCGCTGCAGCTCGGAGAGGGCGTCGGCCACGAGGACCGTCTGCATGAACTTCTTGGCCATTCCCACGTTGAAGAACGACCGGGCCTGCTTGCGCTTGCCCAGCTCGATCAGGCCCTTGCGCTCGTTGAAGGTGACGTTGGACAGCGAGCGGACCGGGATCGCCAGGGTGGGATCCTTGCGCCGTTCCGCCGCGCTGATCACCACGTCGGCCACGCCGACCAGCTTCTTCTCGACCGCGGTCATCCGCCGAGGCTTGGTGGCCATGGGCTCGCTCTCAGGCCTTCCCGGGCCGGCCGTCGCCGTTGAGCGCCGGCACCTCGCCCTCGACGCCCTCGGGCGTGACGATGATCGAATGCGGCAGCCCGGTCGGCCCGCTGCCGTTCTTGCCCAGCAGCTCGTCCGTCGCCGTGCCCCCCGTCCGCTTCAGGGCGATCTGCTTCAGCTGCTCCTTCAGCTTCGCCGTGGGCAACCGACCGCCCTTGAGGCGGTTGCAGGACTCGACGACCTCTTCGATGTAGAGCTCGAAGATGTTGCGCCGACGGAACTCGCTGTCCGCCCGCTGACGGCGCCGGACGAAGGCGCCGAGCCGCCGGCCGCACTCGCGGAGGGCCAGCGTGATCTCCTTGCGGATCTCGTCGTAGTCGGCGATCGCTTCCTTGGATTCGCTGGTGAAGGGCACCCATACCGAGGCCATGTGGACGAAGATCACCATGGGGCCGGCGGGCAGCGCCCCGCGAGACTGGGGCACTCCGTAGTTACGCCAGGTCGTGTCGAGCACGGCCTTGTAGATCACGCAGGCCGACTGCTGATAGAGCAGCGGCACCCGGTTGGCGTACCGGATGACCCGGGCCAGCTCGGTGCCGTCCTGTTGGGCCTCCCCTTCGGCGAGCGGCACGGCCGGCTTGTCCTCCCCCCTGCCGTTCGCCGAGGGCCCCCGCCCGTACGCCAGACCCGCCTCGATCACGAAGGGGTTGCCGCGATACACGGCCGGCGGCCGACTCACCGCCGTGTAGAAGTCTCCCTTGATCTGCTGATACAGGCCGGACAGGATCGCCTTCTCGCCGATCGGCGACAGGCAGTTGGTCGGGGGGGCCATGATCCTGGTGGACTGGATCGTCTTGTAGAGGGCCTCGGCGGCCTCGCCGTGGATGTCCCGGGGCCGCGCGCGGGGGGACAGGCCCGCCGCCTTGCAGATCTCGGCGGCCAGGGCCGGCGACACCCGGCTGAAGTCACCGGCCAGGAACCCGGCCAGCGAGTGGCTGGTGGTGTCCTGCAGCAGCTTGAGCAGCATCCCGAGCTCGATGCCGTAGGGATGCGGCTTGATCTCGCGTGGCGAGGGTGGCAGCTCGGCGTAGGTGCGGGGATGCTCTCGGGTCTCGTCCTCCGGCGTCAGGTAGGTCAGCTTGACGTGGGGATTGGCGATGATCGTCTGCTCGATGTACTCGTCGACGGAGGCGCGGCCCTTCTGGTACCGGCCCTCGACCTCCATGGTCACCCGGGTGCCCCGGGGGCACTCCCAGTCGATCTGCTTCTTCTCCAAGATCAGCGGCTCGTTCTTCTTGGTATCGATCTGGACCTCGAAGTAGTGCGCCGGGGCCTTGGGGCCGGTGCGGGAGATGATCTGCACCGGCTTGCCGGTGGTGAGCTGGCCGTACATGCCGGCGGCCGAGATCCCGATGCCCTGCTGGCCTCGGCTCATGCGCAGGCGGTGGAACTTGGAGCCGTAGAGGAGCTTCGCGAAGATCCGGGGAATCTGCTGGCGGACGATGCCGGGGCCGTTGTCGCTGACGGTGATCCGGAAGCGGCTGGCCTGGCTCGCCGGGGGCGGCGGCCCCCCGTTGGCGACGGCCTCCACCTTGACGACGACATCGGGGAGGATTCCGCCCTCCTCGCAGGCGTCCAGCGCGTTGTCGACAGCTTCCTTGACGCAGGTGAGCAGGGCCTTGCGCGGATTGTCGAACCCCAGCAGATGGCGGTTCTTGGTGAAGAACTCGGAGACGGAGATCTCCCGCTGCCGGGCTCCCATCTCCACGGCCGAGACCGCGGGCGTGGGCTTGGGCTGCGGGGCGGGCTTCGCGGGCTTCCGGGGCTTCCGCTTCGGCATATACCCTCAATACCACGAGGGCTTGACTCCGGCGCTAAGGAACAGGTACACAGGAATCGTCCCTGCGCTGTTGGTGATGCCGGTAACGTTTCGACCTCATTTTGCCAAACGGGCGCTGTGATCGAGGGCCGGTGCGCAAGCCCTGAGGTCAAGGGAAGCCTGAAGGCCTTCTAACGGGGCCCACCTGGTCTAGCCAGGTCCGAAACACCTCGGCACACGGCAGAGGCGGGGATTACGTTCCTGCGCGCCCGGTCGCCCGGTCCAGGAGGCTCTGGATCGCGTCCAGTCGGGCCCCCGCGTCGGCCGTCTCGCGGGAGCGCTCCTCCCGAGCCCGGAACAGCTCATCCGTGATCTCCAGGGCCGCCAGCAGCAGCGACTTGATGTGGTCCGGCACACCCGCGCGCCGGACCGCCTCCACCCGCTGC
Organism: Candidatus Methylomirabilota bacterium; assembly: GCA_035709005.1. Lineage (NCBI taxonomy): Bacteria > Methylomirabilota (SeqCode) > Candidatus Methylomirabilota bacterium. Next base: position 18,283 of record DASTFB010000104.1, read on the forward strand.
TCGAGGTGGCGGGCCAGCGTGCGCACGTATTCGGTATTCGCCTCCGTGCGCACCACCAGGGTCTGACCGAGGAGCGTGAGCTCGACCCGCTTGACCTCGCTCATCGTGACCTCCGCGTCCTCACAGGTCCAGCTTGTTGATGTCGGACAGGATGGCGTCGATCTGGGCCACGGTCTGCTTGCGCTCGGCCGCCACCCGGGCCAACTCGCGGCGCAGCCCCTCGTTCTCCTCCCGCAAGCGGTCCAGGGTCGCGACCGCCCGCCGCACGGCGTCCTCCAGCTGACCCAGGCGGTCGAGGAGCGTGTCGGCCATCAGGCGCCCCGCCACGTGATCTTGAACTGCTCGGCCACCCGCTGGGCCACCGCCTCCTGGATCCGATTGGCCTCCTCGTCGGTGAGAGTACGGTCCTCCGCCTGCAGCGTGAGGCGCCAGGCCAGGTTGCGCCGGCCTTCCTCGAAGGTGAACACGTCGAAGAGCGTCAGTTGCCGGAGCAGCGGACCGGCCTCGGCGCGGATCACGGCCTCGATCTCGGCGGCGGTGACGGTGCGCAGGGCGCCGACCAGGAAGGCCACGTCGCGCTGCACCGCCGGATAGCGCGGCAGGGCCTGGTAGCGGATCTCCGGCGGCGTGAGCCGCAGGATCTCGTCCAGCGGCAGCAGCGCGGCGAACACCGGGATGCCGATGTCGAACAGGGCTCGCACATCGGCCGCGACCTCGCCGAACTCGGCGACGGTCACGCCGTCGGCCACGAGCACGCCCCGGCGGTCCGGCTCGAACCCCTTGACCCCGGCGGCCAGATGCGCCCGCGAGGCCGGCGCGGGCACCCGCAGCGCCTCCAGCACGTGCTCGGCCAGCCCCTTGGCGTCGTAGATGTCGACCGGCTCGACACGTCCCTCGCCCGCCGGCCGGACCCACCATGCCGGCGGCTCCCGGGCGCCGGCCAGGGCGATGGCCAGCCAGCGGGACTCGCGGGGCAGTCCGGGGGCCGGCTCGAAGATCTTGCCGATCTCGAAGACGCGCACATTGGGCTGCTGTCGGCGCAGGTTGGTCGCCACCACACCCAGGACCCCCTCCAGCGGGTTGTAGCGCAGGAGCGAGGCGTCCCGGCTGAGCGGGTTGAGCAGCGCGAGCGGGCGCGGCGCCGCCGGCGTGCGCAAGACCTCGTCGTAAGCGGGGTCGCTGAAAGTATAGGTCACCGCCTCGTGGAGGCCCGCCCCCACCAGCGCCCGCCGCACCGTTTCGGCCTGGCGCAGGCTCATCGGGAGCTGGACCGGCCGCAAGGGCACGGGGACCAGCGCCGAGGGGATCTTGTCGTAGCCCCACACGCGGATGACTTCCTCCACGAGGTCGTCCTCGATGCTGAGGTCGCGGCGGAAGCTGGGCACCTCGACCTCGAGGGCGTCGGCCTGCGCGCGCACGCCCAGCCCCAGCCCCGTGAAGATGCGCGCGGCCTCGGCCTGCGGGGGCGCCACGCCGAGCACCCGGCCGAGCCGCGCCATGCGCAGGGTGATCCGCGGCCGGGCCTGGGGCCGCGGATACGCGTCGACCATGCCGCGGGCCACCGTGCCGCCGGCCACCTCGGCGATGAGCTGAGCGGCCCGATCGCTGGCGTCGACGAGGGCCTCGATATCGGCCCCGCGCTCGAAGCGGTAGGCGGCGTCGGTGAGGAGGCCCAGCGCTCGGGACGTCCGTCTGATCGAGGCCGCCGCGAAGCAGGCGCTCTCCAGCAGCACGCGGGTCGTGGCCGGCGTGACTTCGGTCTCGGCGCCACCCATCACCCCGGCGATGCCGATGGCACGCTCGGGATCGGCGATCACCAGCATGGCGCCGTTCAGCGTGCGGGTCTGGCCGTCGAGCGTGGTGAAGCGCTCGCCGTCACGGGCGCGGCGGACGACGATCGTCCCCTCCGTCACGGTGGCGTGATCGAACGCGTGAAGCGGGTGGCCGAGCTCCCACATGACGTAGTTGGTGACGTCGACGACATTGCTGATGGGCCGCAGCCCCGCCGCCCGGAGGCGGGCGGCCAGCCACGCCGGAGACGGCCCTACCCGGACCCCGCTGATCACGCGGGCCGTGAACCGCGGACAGAGGTCGGGGGCCTCGATGCGGACCCGCGCCAGGCTCTCCACCGCGTCGTCGGACTCCTTGACGACGACCGCGGGCGCCCGGAACGGCGCCCCGGTCAGCGCGGCCAGCTCGCGGGCGATGCCCACCACCGACAGGCAGTCGGGACGGTTGGGCGTGACCTCGACTTCCAGCACCCGGTCGTCCAGTCCGAGGTGGGCGACCAGGTCGGCGCCGAGCGGGGCGTCGGCGCCGACCAGCAGGACGCCGGCCTCGTGCTCCGCGCCCAGACCCAGCTCGCGTTCCGAGCACAGCATGCCCTGGGACTCGACGCCGCGGATCTTCGTGGCGGTGATGCGACGTCCCCCGGGCAGCGTGGCGCCCGGCGCCGCGAAGGCGGCCCGGACACCCGGCCCCGCGTTGGGCGCCCCGCACACCACGCTGAAGCGCTCGTGCCCGGTGCTGACGCGGCAGAGGACCAGCCGGTGCCCCTGGCTCTCGCCCAGCTCGCGCTCGATGGCCTCGATCTCGGCCACGACGACGCCGGCCAGATCGGGAGGGGCCAGCGGCGTGATCCCGGCGATCTCCACGCCGGCGTTCACGAGGCGGTCGGCCGCCTGCTCGGCCGTGAGGTCGAGGTCGACGAATTCGCGGACCCAGCGGTACGGAATCTTCATGCGAACTGCCGCAGCATCCGCACGTCGTCCTCGAAGAAGAGCCGGATGTCGTCCACTCCGTACTTCAGCATGGCGATGCGCTCGATGCCCATGCCGAAGGCCCAACCCGTGACCTCCTCCGGATCGTAGCCCACGTTGCGCAGCACCTGCGGGTGAACCATGCCCGAGCCGAGGATCTCCAGCCAGCCCGATTGCTTGCACACCCGGCAGCCGCTGCCCCCGCAGCGGAAGCACAGGACGTCGACCTCGGCCGAGGGCTCCGTGAACGGGAAGAACGACGGCCGGAAGCGGATCTTCGAGCGCGGCCCGAACATCTCGCGGGCGAAGAGCTCCAGCGTGCCCTTGAGGTCGGCCATGGACACGTTCCGATCGACGGCCAGCCCTTCGACCTGATGGAACATCGGGGAGTGGGTGATGTCGGCGTCGCGCCGGTACACGCGTCCCGGGCAGATGATGCGGACGGGTGGCCGCTGGGTCTGCATGATGCGGATCTGCACCGGGGAGGTGTGGGTCCGCAGCAGGGTGTCCTCGGACAAGTAGAAGGTGTCCTGCATGTCCCGGGCCGGATGGTCCCGGGGGATGTTGAGGGCCTCGAAGTTGTGGTAGTCGTCTTCGACCTCGGGGCCCTCGGCGACCGCGAAACCGAGGCCGAGAAAGATGGCGACGCTCTCGTCCTGGACCCTGGTCAGGGGATGGCGCGCGCCCAGGGGCGGCCGGCGGCCGGGCAGCGTGAGGTCCAGACGCTGGCGCGCGCGCTCCTGGCGGCGCTCGGCCTCCCGCGTCTCGCCCAGCCGCAGCTCGAGCAGCGCTTCCAGCTCGCGCTTGGCCTCGTTGGCGGCGGCGCCCACCAGCGGGCGCTCGCGAGCCGGCAGCGTGCCCAGCGAGCGCAACAGCAGCGTGAGCCGGCCCTGCCGGCCCAGGTAGCGCACGCGCAGCTGCTCGAGGTCCGCCGAGGCGCTGGCCCGCGCGATGGCCGCGCGCGCTTCCTCGGCGAGGGGATCGACGCGAGGGTGCCCCATTCAGGCACGCGTCTTCACTGTGTCGGCCAGCTTGGCGAAGGCGGCAGGATCCTTGACCGCCAGCTCGGCCAGCACCTTGCGGTCGAGGCCGATGCCGGCCTTCTTGAGGCCGGCCATGAAGCGTGAGTACGACACCCCGAGCGTCCGGCAGGCGGCGTTGATCCGCACGATCCACAGTCCTCGCGCCGCGCGCTTCTTCTGCCGGCGGTCCCGGTAGGCGAAGGCGCCCGCCCGGAGCACCGTCTCGGCCGCCGTCCGGTACAGCCGACGGCGGCCCCCCACATACCCCTTGGCCTGCTTGAGGACCTTCTTGCGCCGCTGGCGCGTCTTGCTTCCACCCTTTGCCCGTGGCATCCCTGCTCCTTTGCGTCGGGCCTGGCCGGCCCGACGATCGGCGACGGTCGGCTACAGATACGGCACGAGCACCCGCATCCGGCGCTCGTCGGCCGGGCTGATCGGCCGTACCTTCCGCAGCCGGCGCCGCCGGTGCGGAGACTTGGCCTCCAGCAAGTGGCTCTTCCACCCCTTGTGGCGCATGAGCTTGCCGGTGCCGGACTTCTTCAGGCGCTTGGCCGCGCCCCGCTTCGTCTTCATCTTGGGCATGCGCGCTCCCTCACGTTCCTCAGTGCTGAGCCCGGGGGGACAGCATGATGTGCAGCATCCGCCCCTCCATCCGCGGATTGTTCTCCACGGAGGCGATGTCCTGCACGGCCTCCACCATCTTCTGCAGCATCTTCCAGCCCAGCTCGGTGTGAGCCATCTCCCGGCCCTTGAAGCGGACCGTCACCTTCGCCTTGTGCCCCTCCTCCAGGAAGCGCCGGACGTGGCGCACCTTGAACTCAAAGTCGTGCTTCTCCGTCTTGGGCCCCATCTTCACTTCTTTGATCTGAATCGTCGTCTGCTTCTTGCGCGCTTCCTTCAGGCGACGGGACTGCGTGTACTTGTATTTTCCGAAGTCCATGATGCGGCAGACCGGCGGCTGCGCATCCGGCGCCACCTCCACGAGGTCCAGCTCCCGCTGGCGGGCGACCTCCAGCGCCTGTTGAATCGGCATGATGCCCAGCTGCTCGCCTTCGGCGCTGACCACCCGAACTTCGCGGACGCGGATGCCCTCGTTGATGCGGATCTCTTTGGTTTGGCTGATGGCGTCGCTCCTGATTACGAGGTCGTGAAGACCGCGCGCGCGAGGCGCGCGTGGCCGCGCCGCCGCCGGGCGGCGCTGGACAGGGGACGCTCGCTCACGAGCGACCCACGGTGAGGTCGGGATCCCGGGCGCTGATCTCGCGGGCGAGGTCGGCGAGGAGGCGATCCACGGGAACGTCCTTGATCTCTTCGCCGGAGCGGCGACGCAGGCTGGCGGTGCCGCTCGTCCGCTCGCGCTCGCCCACGATGACCATGTAGGGCACCTTGCGCAGCTGGGCATCGCGGATGCGATAGCCGAGCTTCTCGTTGCGGTCGTCCAGCTCGGCCCGGACCCGGGCCGCCTGGAGCCGCCCGTGCACGGTCCGGGCGTAGTCCAGGTGCTTCTCGCTGATGGGCAGCACGCGGGCCTGCACGGGGGCCAGCCAGGTGGGGAACGCCCCCGCGTAGTGCTCGGTGAGGATGCCGACAAAGCGCTCGAACGATCCCAGAATCGCCCGGTGGATCGCCACCGGGCGCTTGGCCTGACCGTCGGCGTCGATGTAGGTCAGCTCGAAGCGCTCGGGCAGCATGGTGAGATCCACCTGGATCGTGGCGATCGTCCACTTCCGGCCGAGCACGTCCTCGACGTCCACGTCGATCTTGGGACCGTAGAAGGCCCCGTCGCCGGGGTTGAGATCGTAGGCCAGCCCGTTGGCCTTGAGGGCCTCGTGCAGCGCCCGCTCCGCCGTCTCCCACTGCTCCTCGGTGCCCAGCGAGTCGGCGGGCCGGGTGGCCAGCTTGAAGGACGGCTCCAGCGAGAACGTCTTGTGCCAGGTCCGCATCAGCCCCAGCAGCTGCGTGACCTCGTCCTGGAGCTGATCGGGCCGGCAGTAGATGTGGGCGTCGTCCTGGGTGAACTGGCGCACCCGAAAGAGGCCGGTCAGCGTGCCGGACCGCTCGTTGCGATGCAGCCGCCCCATGTCGGCGAAGCGCAGGGGCAGGTCGCGGTAGGAGCGCAGGGCGTGGCGATAGACGATGGTCGACTCCGGGCAATTCATGGGCTTGAGCGCGAACATCTGCTCTTCCGCCTCGAGCTTGAACATGTTGTCGGCGTAATGCTCCCAGTGCCCGGACTGCTCCCACAGCTTCTTGTTGACGAGGATCGGCGTGGAGACCTCCTGATAGCCGAGCGCGTCCAGATGCTCCCGCACGAACCGCTCCAGCTCCCGCACGATCGTCCAGCCGTGCGGCAGCCAGAACGGCGAGCCCGGGGACACCTCGTTGAAGATGAACAGGTCCAGCTCCCGCCCCAGCTTGCGGTGGTCGCGCTTCTTGGCTTCCTCCAGCCGCCAGAAGTGCCTGTCCAGCTCCTCCTGGGTGAGCCAGGCGGTTCCGTAGATCCGCTGCAGCATGGGGTTCCGCTCGCTGCCGCGCCAGTAGGCACCCGAGGACGACAGCAGCTTGAAGAACTTCACCTGGCCCGTCGAGGCCACATGGGGGCCGCGGCAGAGATCGATGAACTCACCCTGCTGATAGAGCGAGACCCGGGGGGCGCCGAGGCCCTCGAGGATCTCCACCTTGAACGGCTCGTCCCGGCCGCCGAAGAAGCGGACGGCTTCCGGCCGGGCCATCTCGCGGCGCTCGAACGGATAGTCGGCCGCGGTGATCGCCCGCATCTCCGCCTCGATGCGCTCGAGGTCGGCGGTGGTGAACGGCTCGGCCTTGAGGAAATCGTAATAGAAGCCGTCCTCGATGGCCGGGCCGATCGCCAGCTTCACTCCGGGGAACAGGCGCTTCACGGCCTGGGCCATGACGTGCGCGGTGGAGTGGCGGAGCGTAGAAAGCGGCGACGGGTCGCAGTCGAACTCGCCGGTCAGCGTGAGGTGGCGGTCTTGTTCAGCCTCGGCCATACACTCCTGGAGAAAGGGTGGTTGGTAGGCTCGGGCGGTTTCGAACCGCCGACCTCCTCTGCGTCAGAGAGGCGCTCTCCCACTGAGCTACGAGCCTACTCAAAAAGTACCGCTCATGCTACACGGCGCCCCGGCGCGCTGTCAAGCGAACCGCACGAGATTTCAAGCATTTACCGGAGGAGGTTGGTCAGCGAGGTATCCACGACGTAGTTGAAGCGCGCCGTGATGGCGATACCCGCGCTCCCGCGCCTCATGGAGACCAGCATCTGCGGCGGCACGACCGGAAACGGCGAGCCCAGCTTGATGGCGTTGACCGCGTAGTCGTCGTAGATCGGCAGCCCCGACGACTGGACCACGTCGACGAACTGCAGCCGGCCGTCCTTCAGGATGCCGAACTCCACGACGAGGGACGCCGTGCTGTACTCGCACTCCCGCGTCCGGTCGTTCTTGACACAGGGAAATCCCCAGTTGGCCTTGATCCGGCGGCGCAGGCGATCGAGGTAGTCGTTGTACCTGGTGTCGGTGGAGTCCAGGGGAATCGGCTCCCCCTCGATGCCTCCGCGGCCGCCGCCCCGGCCCCCGGCGCCGCCCCCGCGCAGGGCCGAGCGAATGTCGATGGGCGGCGGCTCGGGCGCGGGCGTGGGGGTCGGAGCCAGGGCCACCCGAGGCTCCACGCTCGGCGGCGGCTCGGGTGCAGCCGGCGCCGTCGGGGCCGGCGGCGGCTCCGGAGCTGGAGGCGTCGCGACCACGGGCGGCTCGGGCGCGGGCGGCGGCTCTTCGACGGGCGCCGGCTCTTTGACAGGCGGCAGCTCCTCGACAGGCAGTGGCTTCGGAATGGGTGTCTCGGCCACAGGGGGCGGCGGTGGCGGCTCCACCGCTTTTGGAACGGATGGCGCTGGTGGCTCGGGAGCGGGCGCGGGCGCCGGCTGACTGGCGATAGGGGGAGGCTGCGGCGTTGGTTCGGGCCTGGGCTTGACCACCGCTGCCACACGCGGCGGCGGAGCCGCTTTCTGCGGAACAGTCCTGGGCGGCGTGGGCCGAGCCGGACGCGCCGCCGGGCCTGCGGTCTTCGCGGCAGGGTTGCCGCTGGGGGCCGGCTCGCCGAGATCAGGAAGCTCGACGATGAGCGGCTCGCCCCGCTTGATCGGAGGCGGGCTGGACGGGACGCCCAGCAGGAAGACGAGGGTCGCGGCCACGCCGTGAAGCGCGAGCGAGGCCACGACGCCACGCACCGGCCGCCGCCGAAGCGCCTGCCACACCGAGAGCATCCTACGATTATAGGCTAGATGTCACGCCCCACCGCGCGCGCCACCCGACCCACGCGCTCCATCAGCTCGGCGAAGCGCTCCGGTTTGAGGGACTGCGGGCCGTCGGACAGGGCCTCGGCCGGGCGAGGATGCACCTCGATCAGAAGGCCGTCGGCGCCCGCCGCCACCCCGGCGCGGGCCATCGCTTCCACATATTCCCAGTGGCCGGTGCCGTGGCTGGGATCCACCACCACCGGCAGATGGGTCAGCTTCTTGATCACCGGGATGGCGTTGAGGTCCAGGGTGAAGCGGGTCGTCGTCTCGAACGTGCGGATGCCACGCTCGCACAGGATGACGTCGGGATTCCCGCCGGCCAGGATGTACTCGGCCGACAGGAGCCACTCCTGAATGGAGGTCGCCATGCCCCGCTTGAGCATCACAGGCTTGCGCACCTCGGCGACACGCTTGAGCAGCGAGAAGTTCTGGACGTTCCGGGCCCCGATCTGGATCACGTCGGCGTACTCGGCGACCAGGCCGACTTTGTCGGGCTCCATCACCTCGGTCACCACCGGCAAGCCGGTCTCCCGCTTGGCCTCGGCCAGCAGCTTGAGCCCCTGCTCTTCCAGGCCCTGGAACGCGTAGGGCGAGGTCCGGGGCTTGAACGCCCCGCCCCGGAGCAGAGCCGCCCCCGCCCGCTTGACCTTGCCGGCCACGTCCAGCACCTGGTCCCGCGATTCCACCGAGCAGGGACCGGCCATCACCACCACGCGGGGACCACCGATCAGCACGCCGTCCACGCGGATGACCGTCGGCTCGGCCTTGCACTCCCGGCTGGCGAGCTTGAAGGGGTGAAGGATGCGCTGGACGGTCTCCACGCATTCCAGATTTTGCAGCGAGAGCAGATCGTCCTTGCCCCGCTCGTCGCCGACCGCGCCCACCACGGTGCGCAGCTCCCCCCGGATCGTGTGTGGGACATAGCCCAGCTCCCGCACCCGGCGGACGACGTCGGCGATCTCGCTCTCGGACGCTCCGGCCTTCAGCACGATGATCATCGGTGGCCTCCATTGAACAGGGCATGGGCACCCGGGCTTCGCCACGCCCATGCCCCGCCGCGACCACCCGCGGCGGACGTTCTGTCACGTTGCGTGAGTCCCGCTCTCCGGGACGGATCCGCACCCTGACGTGGAGAAAACAAAAGGCCGCGGGGGGCCCGCGGCCTCGAGGTGGCTCGGCGCCGCGGGCGTCCGGTCCGCCCGCGGCTCCCTGATCAGCTCATGTCAGGGCGCTCGGGCAGACCCCGGCGAAGAAAAAGTAGCCCGCGAAGCGACGCCAGGAGGTGCCCATAACGTGGCCGGTAGCTTAGGCCGAGCCGAGCGGGCTCGTCAAGCGTTTTGCTGCCCGCGCTTTCTAGTGTTGGCGCCGCCGGGGCCGATGGGGAGCCAGGCGCCGGAGGATCGCCTCACGATAGTAATAGATCGGCAGGATCAGGGCCACCACGACGGCCAGGAAGGCGATGGCGTAGATGTACTGCTGCTCGGCGACGTTCGCGCCGAAGTAGGAGGAGATCAAGGTGCCGGGCAGCCGCCCCAGCGTCGAGACGAGCGCGAAGATCCAGAAGGGCAAGAAGCTGATACCGAACAGGTAGGAGATGATGTCCTTGGGGAAGCCGGGGATGAGATAGAGCAGGAAGCAGATGATGGCGCCCTCGGCTTCGATCACGAAATTGAGCCGGTTCCAGTTGTGCTCGCTGAGCCACGGCCGAACGAACGGCTCTCCCCATTTCCGTCCGATGCCGAAGCAGATGAGGGTGCCGGTGGTGAGCCCGATCGTCGAGTAGACGAGCCCCCCCCAGGTGCCGAAGAGGGCGCCGCCCACCGGGCCGGTGATCTCTCCGGGTATCGGCGACAACACGACCTGCAGAGCCTGGATCACGATGAAGACGAGGGGGGCCAGCCAGCCCCACGACGCCACGGTGTCCTTCAAGAAGTGCTTGTCGCGGTAGAGGCGCACGATGAAGCCGACGAGCGGCGACTCCGTCACCACCAGCCACACCACCAGGATCAGCAGGACGGCCAGGGCGAGGGACAGCACCGCCCACCGCGCAGTCGGAGTGAAGCGGAGCGGGCGCGGGCGGTCGAGCGCCTTCACACGGGCGGGCGGCGGTGCGCCCACGGACACGCCGCCTCGTACGCCGCGGAGGCGGCCAGCACTGCTCGATCGGCGCGACGGCGGCCGATGACCTGCAGCCCCACGGGACGGCCGTCGTCAGTGAGCCCGGCCGGCAGGCTGGCCGCCGGCTGTCCGGTGAGGTTGAACGGATAGGTGAAGGGCATCCACCCCAGCGCCGACACGTGCTGATCGCAGATGTCCCGGGGCGTCGGCGTTCCGGCCGGGAACGGCGCCACCGCGACGGTCGGCGTGAGCAGCAGGTCGAAGCGCTCCAGAAAGGCGTGCACCTCGCTCCAGTACGCTCTCACCCGCTCGCCGGCCAGCACGTAGTCCCGCGCGGGGATCGCGCCGCCGCGGCGGATGAGCTTTACGAGCGTAGGGTCCAGGACGGCCTCGGCCGCCGGCAGCTGATCGGACCAGTGCGCGTAGAACTGAGTGGCCACCAGGGTGCTGAACGCCTCCTCCGGATTCTCCCAGCCCGGGCTGACCACCTCCACGTGGCAGCCGAGCGACTCGAACTCGGCGGCTGCGTTCTCGCACAGGCGCTGCACCGCCGGCTCGACGACGGCGTAGCCCAGGTCCGGCGTCCACGCGACGTGCAGTCCCTTGATCGGCTCGTCGCAGGCGGCGACGTACGAGCCAACCTCGCGCGGCAGCGAGTGGCGGTCGCGGTCGTCGGCCCCCACGATCACGTCGAGAGTCAGGGCGGCGTCGCGCACGGAGCGGGCGAGGGGCCCCGTGCAGCTCAGATGCTGCCAGCCGGGAAAGACGGGGTGCTCGGGGACGCGCCCCCACGACGGCTTGAAGCCGTACACGTCGCAGAACGCGGCAGGGATTCGGATCGAGCCCCCGCCGTCGGTGCCGAGCGCGATGGGGCCCAGTCCGCTGGCCACCGCTGCTCCCGCGCCTCCGCTCGAGCCCCCCGGCGTGAGCGCGGGGTCCCAGGGGTTGCGGCTGACCCCGAACATCGGATTCTCGGTGATCCCCTTGTGCCCGAACTCCGAGGTGTTGGTCTTGCCGAGCAGGACAGCCCCGGCGGCGCGCAGCCGCGCCACGGCCACGGCGTCCTCCTCCGGCACCGCCTCGGCGAACAGCCGCGAGCCCCCGGTGGTGCGCAGGCCGCGGGTGAAGATGACGTCCTTGACCGAGACGGGGACACCGTGCAGGGCGCCCACCGGCTCGCCCTTCATCACGGCGATCTCGGCTTCGCGGGCCGCCCGGCGGGCGACGTCGGGGGCGACCAGGCAGAAGGCGTTCAGGCGCGGGTTGAGCGCCTCGATGCGCGCCAGGACCGCTTCGGTGACTTCCACGGGAGAGACCTGCTTGGTCCGCACAAGGGCGGTGAGCTCGAGCGCCGAGAGCCAGACGAGCTCGGAAGTCATGAGGGCCGAGAGGACACCGCGACCATCCTCAAACTTCGCACATTGTATCATCCGCGCTGTGGAGGATGGGGGCCCCCCCTGCGCAGCTGCCGTCGGCACGACGGTGGCCTACGCGCCGGCCGCCGACGGCGTCTGGCGCCGCGTCTTCGAGCTCGACCGCCGGGGCGCGCCGCTGGCGGCGCTGCGCTGGGCGTCCGGCGCCCTGAGCGCGGCGTGGGTCCGGATTCCCGACGGCGGCTGGCTGGCCATCGAGCCGCGCGCCGCCGAGCAGCCCCCGTGGGGGCCGGTCGACCGGGTCGCCGTGGCCGAGCGGGTCGGAGAGGTCGGCATGCCCATCACGGTCTTCGAGGCGCTCGACTGGGCACGCGTCGACAGAATTCCGACCCTGGCCGAGCCCGGGAAGCTGCCGCCCGGCGGCGGGGCCGCGATCCTCAACCTCATTGCCGCCCTCGCGCTCGACCAGCGCTCCCCGCCCCTGGCCTATCGCGGGCCGTACCCGTCGGAGCAGCTGTTCCTCGCCCTTCTCGAGTCGTTTCGCTACGACACCGCACCCGTCGATCCGCTGGCCGCCTTCACATCCGGCCAGCTCGGCTGGATGCCGTCGCCCCACGAGCGGGTCTTCGAGCCAGGCGGGATCTACGTGCAGCTGCGCGGGCGCGTCGAGAAAGTCGTCTGGCGCGGCCGCGCGTACCACCGGCCGGACTGGCAGGGCGTCGTCCGTCATGCGACCCGCCGGGTGTGGGAGGCCGGTGGGGAGGTGCGGTGCTCCGTGTGGGCGCTGGGCGGCGCGCTCGAAGATCATCTCCGGCTGACCCCGGCCGGTGAGGTGACGGCCGTCCTGGAGCCCGCGGTCTCCTCGGCCGGCGGCCGGCGTCTGGATCCCGCCGTGGCGGCCGGGATCGGCGCCATCGTGGCCGCCCAGAGCGCGGCCCCGCTGGCCCCCCTGCTTCGAGAGCGGGCGGCCCGGCTCGCCTTCGCGTGGGGCGCCGTCGATGGGGATCTGGTCGAGGTGGGCCCCACGGGCGCGCGGGTGTCGATCCTGCTGCGCGCTCGCCTGGCGGCGGCGCTGGCGCCGCTCGACACTCCGGCTGCCCGCGCGGCCGCCGCGCTGGCTGTCCTCACCGAGATCGCCCTGGCCATGGGCGACGCGCTGCGCGCCGCAGCGCAGGGTCAGCTGGCCACGCTGCCGGAGGCGGAGCAGCGGCGCTGGCTCACCGCCGGGCCGGCGGCCGCGCCGGGCACCGACGCCTCCATCATCATGGCGGCGGTGCATGCCCTCCTCGGCGAGCTCGCCGACTGACCGGCGTCACGTCGCCGCCTGGACGATGAGCAGGACGTTGAAGGCGATGAAGGCGGCCAGCGACATGGCGGACACGACGACGTAGCCGATCCACAGTGCCGCCTGCCCGCCCCAGCGGGCCACCGGCGCTCCCCGCAAGAGGGATCCCACGTAGGCGACGGCATCGTGGCGCAGCGTCGGCAGGCCCAGCAGGTCGACCATGATGTGGTAGCCGTCCATCTCGATGAAGCAGCAGGGGTAGAGCGCGATGAAGAAGGCCTGGACCTGGATCAGTCCCGACGTGGCGGCGAATGCCTGCAGGAATCCGGGGGGCGAGGCGACGGCCACCAGGAACCACAGCGCGCCCAGCACGAGGTGGACCAGGGTGCCCGAGAGCGCCGTGATGATGCGGGCCCGCCGGCTGGCCATGAAGATGTCGGTCACGTCGACGTAGAAGCTGGGCACGAAGCCGTGGAGAAACGTGAAGCCGAACTCGCGCACCCGGCGTCCGTAGTGCACGAGAGCGAGCCCGTGGACGAGCTGGTGGAGGATGAGGGTCGCGAAGAAGAGCAGCTTGACGGCCAGCAGCGCGGCCACGGGATTGGCGCCCAGGCCGCGCGCCACCTGGTCGGCCTGGCCCCACAGCCGGACCCCGGCGACCGCGCCGACGATCGCCAGGGCCAGGCAGGCCAGCAAGGCCGCCCGGGTGAACAGCACGAAGCCGCCCCACCGGTAGAGCCGCTCGAAGAGCGGCTGCACCCGCCGGCTCGACACGTTGATGCGCTCCAGCGCGGTCAGCGCCTGCTCGATGCCGTGGACCAGACGCCGCTGCCGGTTGCGGGCCAGCACCCGCCGCAGGGCCGAGACGGGCTCCAGCGTGAGCAGCCGGGCCCGCTGCAGCTTGTCGATGAGCGTGGGAATCACGTCGAAATCGAAGGCGCCGTACCGGAGCACGTAGGCCGTGGCCATGTCCTGCACGGACGTGGTGCCGTCCATCTGCTCCCACAGGAAGCGCTCGTGCTCCGACACCATCACGTAACGGTCGCTCTGCGTGTTCTTGAGGACGAAGCGACGTTGACCGTCCACGCGCGAGCCGACCTCGGCGAGCTCCCACTGCTCGGAAGGCAGGCGCCGGGGTCGCAGGCCCAGCCAGCCGGCCGCGCTGCTGACCTCCCGGACGTCGAAGCTCTCGTCGCCCCGCCGGACGAGGAGCTCGAGCTTGGCGCGTGACGCCGGCCGGCCGGTGCTCATCGCGACTCGACGTCGAGCCCGGTCGCCTCCAGGCCCCAGCGGGTGACCTCGGCCACCAGGTTGCCGGAAGCCCGGAGCCGGTCGATGAACACGTGGACGAGGGCCTGGAAGAACGCGGCGGCCGCGCGGGGGTTGATCTCGGTGAGGACCTTGAGGTTGTCGCGATCCAGCACGAGCAGCATCGTATCCGCCTCGGCCTGCACGGTGGCCGAGCGGGGGGCGCGGTCGACGAGGCTCATCTCACCGAAGAAGCTCCCGCTGCCCTCACGCCCCAGCACCTGCTCGACGCGCCCGGTGACCGCCTTGGAGATGATCACGGAGCCGCTGCGCACGACGAACATCTCCTCCCCCCGGTCCCCCTCTCGGAACAGCACCTGACCCTTCCGGAGAGGACGCTCGTGGAGGCGCGAGGCCAGGGCCAGCAGCTCCGGCTCGGCGAACTCTTGGAACAGGCGGACGGTCTTGAGAAAGGCGCCGGTCTCGGCCGGGCTCGGCACCCTCCCGCGCCCGTCAGGTGGCCAGGCGGCGGAGGAGCGCGGACCGCAGCGCCTGCTCCCGCTGCAGCGGCGGTGTCCGCGTCAGTCGCACGACGGCGTTCAGGATCGCCTGCCGCTCGTCGTCGCTCAGCTCGTAGCGGGCGAGGACCGTCTCGGGCGTCTGCTGGAGCTCGGCCACGAAGTCGGCATCGACCATCGCGCGTCCGACGAGCTCCCGGATCCGTGAGGCCATGGCGCTGTCGATGATAGCACGCTGGCCAACAGTCGTCAGCCGCGCCGCCCGACGCTACAATGACCGCCGCCATGGCCCCGGGCTTCGACCAGTCGCTCGCGCCCGAGCTGGCCACGTACGGCCGGGAGCTCTGCTGGATCCTGGAGCAGACCGCGACGTGCGTGCAGGGGCTCACCGCCGCGCAGCTCAACTGGCGCCCGGCCACGGGCTCGGCCAACAGCGCCTGCGCCATCGTCAGCCACGTCCTCGGCAGTACGCGGGTCTACGCGCTGGGGTTCGGCTGCGGCCAGCCGGTCCGTCGCGATCGGGACGCCGAGTTCGCCGCGGCGGGGACCGACGCCCGACCGCTCGTGGCCGCGCTGCGCCAGCTGGCCGCGGACATCACGAGGGCGCTGGCCGGGCTCGCGCCCGCCGACCTGGATGTGCGGTTCACGCCCCCGCGCGAGCTCTGGGGCACCGGAGAGCTCGTCGAGATCTCCCGGCGGGGCGCGCTCGTGGAGAGCATCCGGCACGCGAGCCTGCATTTGGGCGAGCTTCGCCTCACCCGCGACCTCGCGGTGGGCCAGGCTTGAGGACCGGCCTCAGTGCCGCAACAGGTAGGGCACGTCGGCCACGACGGTGTTCTTGCGGTACAGCAGGGCGCCCTTGATGAGCAGGGCGGACTGGTTGTGCAGGAAGTGCTGCCACCAGCGCCGGGGCAAGAACTCGGGCAGGACGATCGTCACCATCTGGTTGTCGCCGCGGGCCTGGATCTGATCGATGTAGTCGAGCAGTGGCCTGAGCAGCGATCGATAGGGAGAGGTCAGGACGACCAGTGGCAAGCCCAGGCCCCAGCTCGCCCATTTCTCCTCCATCCTGGCGGTCCGCAGGGGATCCGTCTCCACGTAGACCCCGCGGACGGTGGCCATCGGTGCGAGCGTCTTCGCATACTGCAC
Source organism: Candidatus Methylomirabilota bacterium (assembly GCA_035709005.1). NCBI lineage: Bacteria > Methylomirabilota (SeqCode) > Candidatus Methylomirabilota bacterium. The sequence goes on from DASTFB010000104.1 coordinate 34,067, forward strand.
GGCCCGCACCACGCCGCGGTGGACGTCGCCGGTGAGGATCAGCACCGTATGCTGGAACTGGGGCGGGCTCGTGTACCCCTCCAGGGACAGCTCGGCGGCGACATGCTCGTAGTGACGGTGGATGGTGAGGAAGAGCATCACCACACCGGGAATGACGAACACCACGATCCAGCCGCCCTCGCTGAACTTCGTCACGGCCAGCGTGACCAGGACGATGCCGGTGGCGATCGATCCCATGCCGCTCACCGCGAGGCCCCACCGCCAGCCCGGCTCCTTGAGCCTCAGCCAGCGGCGCACCATGGCCCCTTGAGACAGCGTGAACGAGGTGAAGACGCCGATCGCGTAGAGGGGCAGGAGCGCGTGGGTATCGCCCTCGAAGGCCACGATCAGCAGGATGGCGAACCCGCTCAGGATCAAGATGCCGTTGGAGTAGACCAGGCGATCGCCCTGGGCGGCGAACTGCCGCGGCATGAAGCGGTCGCGGGCCAGGAAATAGGAGAGGCGCGGGAAGTCGGCGAACGAGGTGTTGGCGGCCAGCAGGAGAATGAGCATGGTGACGATCTGGATCTCGTAGTACAGCACGCCGGTCCCGAACACCCGCCGGGCGATCTTGGACACGACGGTCTCGTTGCCGCCGGGCTGGATGCCGAAGTCGTAGGCCAGGTAGGTGATGCCGAGGAACATCGTCACCGAGATGGCGCCCAGCCAGGCCATCACGACGCGGGCGTTCTCGGCCTCGGGCGGCTTGAGGGCGGGAACGCCGTCGGACACCGCCTCGATGCCGGTGAGGGCCGTACAGCCGGCCGCGAAGGCCCGCAATAAGAGGAAGAGGCCAATCGCTTCGATCCCCGGCGGGTGCGGCTGGTAAGGCGCTTCCGGCAAGAGCCCCAGCTTGGCGCCGACCACGCCGTAGGCGACCATCCCGAGGACGCTGCCGATGAAGAGAAAGGTCGGCGCCGCGAAGATGCGGGCCGATTCACGGACCCCGCGCAGGTTGCCAACCGCCACCAGCGCGATCGTCCCCACGCAGAGCAGGGTCCGGTACGGGACCAACCACGGCAGCGCGGAGGTGAGGGCGGCGATCCCCGCCGCCACGGACACCGCCACCGTCAGCGTGTAATCGGTGAGGAGGGCCGCCGCCGCGGTCAGGCTGGGTAGGGTCCCCAGGTTGTCCTTGGTGACGATGTAGGCGCCGCCCCCTTGCGGGTACGCCTTGATCGTCTTTCGATACGACACCACAACCAGGATGATGAGCGTGGCGATGCCCACGCTGATCGGCAGGGAGTAGCTGAGGGCCATCGCCCCGGCCACGACGAGGACGTAAAGGATCTCCTCGGTGGCGTAGGCGACGGAGGACAACGGATCGGAGGCGAACACGGCCAGCGCTCCGGCCTTGCCGAGTCGCTCGTGGCGGGCCTGCGCCAGTGGCATCGGCTGGCCAACCAGGAGGCGCTTGAGCAGCGCTAGTCGCATGCGTCACATGACTGTACTCCAACTGCCCTCATGCGCCCGTATTTCTTACGCGGTGCGCCATACCCCGCCCGCGTCGGTGCGAGTCCGCTACCTCCCGTCCAGCGTCAGGTTCAGGGCGAGAACGTTCACGCGCGGTTCACCGAGGAATGCGAGCTGCCGGCCGCGTAACCATCGCCGGTCGCACATGAGTCGGCTTCGCCGGCGCAATCCGCCCTGCCCTGGGGAGGCCGACTAAAGGCCCAGGGCAACCAGAATCGTGTCGATCAGCTTGATGCCCGGGAACGGGATGATGATGCCGCCGATGCCGTAGATCCAGACGTGACGGCGGACAGGAATGGCAAGGCTTCGGGTGGCGATCCGCCATACGGCGGGCGCCTCGCACGAGGGCGGTGAGGCGACGTTCAAGGTGGGCGAGCTGCAGATCGATTTCGTGCGGCGGCGGGTGTTGCTGGGATCCCGTGAAATCCGGCTGACGCACTACGTCCGCGTCTTTATGGCCCACCTCAGGCACAAGCTCGAAGCCGAGCCGGCTCGGCCCCGTTATCTGCTCACCGAGCCAGGCGTGGGCTACCGGCTCGCCGCAGAGTGAGCGAGCCGCACCGCCGGGGTTTCAGCGCCTCCAGCGGACGACGCCGGTGATGCCGTCGACGGCGACGGTCGCCCCCTCGGGGATCTGTCGGGTGGCGCTCCGGACGCCCAGCACGGCCGGGATGCCGCGCTCGCGCGCCAGCGCGGCCAGGTGAGAGGTGCTGCCGCCCAGCTCGGCCACCACGCCCGCGGCCCGCGGTAGCACGGTGGCCAGCGCCGGCCCTCCGACCCGGGTGACGACGACGTTGCCCATCATGACGCGGTCGAGATCGCGCTCGTCCAGGACCAGACAGGCGGGACCGGTGCCCCAGCCGATCCCCGCCGGCTGCCCGGTCAAGGCGGGATGGCGAGTCCAGATCGGATCGGTCTCGGCGCGTGGCGCCAGGCGCAGTGGCCGCGCCTGCAGGATCCAGAAGCCTCGCCCGTCCTTCGCCCACTCGATCTCGACGGCGGACCCCAGCTCGGCTTCCACGCTCAAGACGAGCCGGGCCAGCGCGGCCGCCTCGGCATCGGTCAGGCACGGCGCCTCCACCTGCTCGCGCGGCACCGCATGCCAGTGCGGACCGGCCTCGGCCGCCGTCACCCGATGCTCCTTGCTTCCCGGCTCCACCGCCTGCAGCGAGGCATCCCGGCCGAGGAGGTAGCGATCGGGAACGATATCGCCCTGGGCGATGGCCGACCCCAGACCCCACGTCCCCGTCAGCACGATCTGCTCGTCGGGGTTGAGGCTGAACGCGCCCCCCGAGGCGTCGGCGTGGATCATGCGCTGGATGAGGATTGGCATGGCGGACTGGGCGGGATCGACGCCGCAGGCGCGCATGTACCGGAGCGCCCGCGTGGACCAGAGCGCCGCCCAGCAGCTGCGCACCGCCGTGGCCAGGTCGGCCGGCTCGGCGATCCCCAGGAACGTCTCGAACTGCCCGGCGAACGAGGTTCGGGCGCCGTCCTCGCCGAGCGCCGACGAGCGAACCGCCAGCGAAGCGCCGGCCCCGCCGCTCAGCCGCGCCCAGACAGCCTCCAGCGCCGCGGCCACCCCCGGATCGAACGCCTCGCGCGTGAACGCCAGCCTCACCTTCAGGGCGAGGCGACGCGCCTCGGATGGCTCGGCGGCGGCCACGCTTCGCGCGATCGCGGCGAGCCCGCCGAGCTCCAGCTGCCGGTGGTATGCCTCCGCGGTGAGGCAGACGGCGGCGGGCACGGGAAGGCCGGCGCGGTGGAGCCGGCCGAGCGTGAAGGCCTTCGCTCCGACCCGCTCGGCGGTGGCCGCCGCGCCGTCCGTGAGGGCGGCCAGGAAGCCGTCAGGCATCGGGGGTGATGACGATGCGGAGGACGCGGTCGGGATCGCGCTCGTACTCCTCGAAGGCGCTGCCCACCCGGGGCAGCGGATACCGGGCCGTGACGAAGCCGTCCAGGTCTACGGCGCCGCTGGCCACCAGGCGGATGCAAGGCTCGAAGTCCGCCGCGGTCAGGCCCCGCGAGCCGTAGACCGTCAGCTCCTTGTAGTAGAACGGGAACGTCGTGAGCCCCTCGACGGGATCGTGGCCGATCCCGTAGACGAGCAGCTTGCCGCCGGGCCGCAGCATGGCGATGGCCGGGCCGATCACGGACGCGACGCCCGTCGACTCGATGACGACGTCGGCGCCCGCGCCGCGGGTGATGCTCAGCACCTCGTCGACGACATCCTGCCCCGAGCCGCGGACGACGTGGGTGGCGCCCCAGCGGCGGGCCAGGTCGAGCTTCCAGGGGCTGCGCGAGACGGCCAGCAGCGGGTCGGCCCCGGAGAGCCGGGCCAGCTGGGTGTGCAGCAACCCGGTGGCGCCTTGCCCGAGCACGACTACCGCATCGCCTGGCGAGATGCCCACGCGCTCCTGGGCGTGTCGGACGGTGGCCAGGGTCTCGATCAGCGTGGCCGCTTCCAGCGAGAGCCCGTCGGGCAGCGGATGCAGGTACCGCTCGGGCAGCACCACGTGCTCGGCCAGCGAGCCCTCGACCTCGCGGCCGAACAGGCCGGCCCGCCGGCAGAGGTTGGGCCGTCCCCGCTCGCAGGAGTCACATGTGCCACACGTGATGATGGGATCGATGATGACACGCTGCCCGACCGTCACCCGGCTGGTCCCGGGGCCGAGGGAGTCGACGACGCCGGTCGACTCGTGGCCCACCACCACCGGGTAGCGCACGCCGGGATGCTGGCCCGTGAAGATGGCCAGATCGGTGTGACAGACGGCCGTCGCCGCCGTCCGCACCATCGCTTCCCCGCGCCCCGGCGTCGGCACCGGGCGCTCCTGCAGCGTGAAGCGCCGGGGCGCCGTCAGGACGGCCGCGCGGCTCATTACCGGTTCGCCCGGGAGCTCACCACCGTCGCAGTCTCCTCACGAATCAACCTCACGAATCAACCTAGTCGACGAAGGTGATCTCCTCCACGGGGAAGTTGGAGATGATCTCAGTGCGGTCGGGGTGGACGATCAGCATCTCCTCGATCCGCACGCCCCACTCGAATTTCTTGCCGTGCTGGGTCTCCAGCGCGAAGACCATCCCCGGCTTGATCTCCAGCGGGTGATCCAGCGACCAGATGCGCGAGATCACCGGCTGATCGTACTGGGCCAGGCCCAGGCCGTGGCCCCAGAGGTTGGCCGCGGCCTGATCCTCCTCGTCGTAGCCCCACGCCTCCTTGGCCGACGGCCACTTCAGCGCGATGTCGCGGGTGGTGGCGCCCGGGCGCACGGCGTGGATGGAGTCGTAGAGCCACTTCAGCGCGGTGGCGTAGTAGTCCTTCATCTCCTTCGTCGGCGGCTTGCCCACGCAGTACGTGCGGTAGTAGCAGGACTTGTAGCCGTTCCAGGTCAGCGCGGCCAGGTCCATGAACACGATCTCGCCGGGCTTGATGATGCGATCGGAGAAGTTGCGCCAGTTCGGCCACGTGTTCGGGCCGGAAGAGACGATGACGTCCTCCACGTCCTCCATGCCCGGGATGTCGTAGAGGAACTCCATGATGTGGGCAGTCACCTGGTTCTCGGTGAGCCCGGGCTTGAGGAACTTCATCGTCTCCCAGTGGGCGGCGTCTCCGATAGCCCCCACGACGCGCAGGCACTCCTGCTCGTCCACGTTCTTGATGGCCCGGGCCTCCATCATGGGCGTCATGCCGTCGGCCCACTTGAGCTTGGCCTCCTGGAAGGCCTGCAGCATGTTGATGTCGATGAAGTCCACGCCCAGCGTCTGGTCGGCCACGCCGTAGCGCTTGAGCTCCTTCACGATGGCGTCGGTGAACTTCTTCACCTGTTGCTTGGAGGCCGGCCCCGCCGCACCCTTGATCCAGGCGTAGGAGTAGCGGATGTTCTCTTCGGGGATCCACGGCGCGTGGCGCTGGATCTGAAAGCCGATGTCGCCCTGCTCGAAGAGCACGGGCGGGCCGTCGCCGCAGAGCAGCGCGTAGCGGAGACCCGGCTTGAGCCGGTTCCAGCCCGGGGTCAGCGTGCTGGTCACGTAGCGGACGTTCTCGTCGTACATGAGGAGCATCGCGCCCAGGTTGTGGGCCTTCATCCGCTCGCGGGCCCGCTCCAGGCGGTACTTCCGGAGGCGGTCCCAGTTGACGCGCTGCTGCCAGTCGACGCCGACACTGCCGAAGTTCGCCATGCATGACCTCCGCTCGGGGCGTTGGGATTCCAGCGTGGGCGGAAACGCGGGAGATTTAAGCACACAACGCGGCTCGCAGCAATCGGCGGCGTGCCGTAGAATCGGGCCCAGGAGGACGGCAATGAGCGTTCCGCGCGCAACGAAACCCATCGGCCTGGCCATCGTGGGCGCGGGCCGGATCGGCCTCATCCGGGGGGAGATGGCCGCCCGGCATCCCAGTGTGGGCTGGATCGGCGTCGCCGAGACGCGGGCCGAGCACGGCAAACAGGTGGCCGACCGTCTCGGCGCCGAGTTCGTCACCACGGATTTTCGGGAGCTGTTGCGACGGCCCGAGGTGACGGCCGCCATCATCGCCACCGACGAGCACCTGCACGTGGAGCCCATCCTGGCCGCGGTCGACCGGGGGCTCAGCCTGATGATCGAAAAGCCGCTGGCCACGGAGCTGGCCGATTCCGCCCGGGTCCTGGCCGCCATCGAACGCTCCGGCGTCGACGCGGTCGTAGGCTACACCCAGCGTTTCCGGCGGCGCTTCCTGGTGGCCAAGGAGAAGGTGCGCACCGGGCAGCTCGGGGACGTCACCCTGGTCACCTCCCGGGCGTTCATGAACCGCCTGGTGGCCCTCGACAATTACCGGCGTACCGACCGTCCCGAGACGATTTCCCCCATGGTGATCTCGGGCACGCACGCGCTGGACGTGGTGATGTGGCTGATGGACGCCAAGACCCCGGTCGAGGCCTACGCGCGGTCCATCGACCGCGTCCTCGGGCCCACCCACAAAGGGATCGATGCCACCGCCGGGCTCATCAGCATGAGCGACGGATCGCTCTACCATCTGAACATCTCGTGGGCCCTGCCGGTGGTGTGGCCGGGCTCGGTCTACAGCCTGGAGATCGGCATCGTGGGCACGGAGGGCGTGCTCACCATCGACGACACGCACCGCGACGTCGTCATGGCGAGCACCCTCCCCCAGCAGGCCGGCTACACGCCGGATGTCACGCGCAACGTCGATTTCCTCGAGAGCTATCCGCCCGGCAACATCGCGCTGGGTGAGCTGTGGGGGCCCATGCGCGAGGAAACGACCTCGTGGCTTGGCCGCCTGGCCCTCGGCCATCCCACTCCGCACGCGACCGCCGCCGAGGCCCACAACCGCCTCATGCTGACCAAGGCCCTCGACCTCTCGGCGCGCCGGCGGCGACCGGTCCCGCTGCCCATCACGCCCGAGGAGGAGCGGGCCTGAGGCCTATGGCCCCCAAGGCCAAGGTGGTGCTCACCGACTACGTCTGGGAGTCCCTGGACGTGGAGAAAAAGACGCTCGAAGGCCTGGCCGACCTGGTGGCCCTGCAGACCAAGAAGCCCGAAGACTTCCTGGCCGAGGCGGCGGACTGCGACGCCCTGCTCAATACCTACGCCGGGCCCATCACCGCCGAGGTCATGAGCGGGATGCCGCGGTGCAAGATCATCGCCCGCTACGGCATCGGCGTGGACACGATCGACGTGGCGGCGGCGACGGCGGCGGGCATCATCGTGACGAACAACCCGAGCTACTGCATCGAGGAAGTCGCCGAGCACACGATGGCCCTGCTGCTGGCCTGCGCCCGCAAGGTCGCGCTCTACGATCGGCTCGTGCGCGAGGGGCGCTGGGAGGTGCCGCCCGGCAAGCCGCTGTTCCGCCTGGCCGGGCGCACGCTGGGCCTGGTCGGCTTCGGCAACATCGCCCGGGCCGTGGCGGTCCGGGCCGCCGCCTTCGGCATGCGCGTGCTCTACGTCGACCCGTTCGTCACGGCCGGCCAGCACGCGGTCCCCGGCGACAAGCGGGAGCTCGGCGCGGTGCTGCGGGAGGCGGACTTCCTGTCCCTGCACCCGCCGCTGCTGCCGGAGACCCGGGGGATGATCGGCGACGAGGCCTTCGCCCGGATGAAGCCGACGGCCTTCGTCATCAACTGTTCGCGCGGGCCCATCCTCGACACCGCGGCCCTGGTGCGGGCGCTGGACGCCGGCCGGATCGCCGGGTGCGCGCTGGACACCACCGACCCCGAGCCGCTGCCCGACCCCCATCCCCTGCGCGGCCGCGACAACGTGATCATCACGCCGCACGTGGCCTGGTACAGCGAGCAGGCGCTGGTGGGGCTCCAGGCCGGCGCCCCCAGCGAGGTGCGTCGCGTGTTGACGGGCGAGTTCCCCGTCAACGTCGTCAACCGGGCGGTCAAGGGCCGGAACCGCGCCGGTCTCTAGGGACCCTCCGCGGTCCCCTACTGCGCCTTGAGCTTCATGTCCTCGTAGGACGGGTAGAACACCATGGGGATCGTGTTGATCTGGTGATCGGCCACGCGCGGCCCTACCCCCATCAAGGCGCGCAGGTCCATGATGGGCGCGAACATGGCCCGATCGATCGTGAGCTGCTGGATGCGGTGGAGCAGGGCTTCGCGCTTCTTGACGTCCCGCTCCTTGGCCTGCTGGTGGAACAGCTCGTCGATGTCGGGATAGCCGCCGTAGGCGTAGCCCCCTTTGGAGTACATGAACTCGGCCACCCGGCTGGCCGCGTTACCCGAGTTCCCCACCGCGGTGAGGAAGATCCCGCGCAGCTTCTTCTCGCGCCAGTTGGCATAGAAGGTGGCCCGCTCCGTCGGCCGCATCTTCACCCGGATCCCCACCGCGTTCAGATAGTTCACGGCGGCCTCCGACACCGAGAAGAACGGCGGAATCGGCACGAAATCGCCGGCGTCGAGCCCGTTGGGATAGCCGGCCTCGGCGAGGAGCTTCTTGGCTTTGGCCGGGTCGTAGGGCGGGGGCTGAACTTGAAGCGCGAAGTCCATCACGCGGGGCACGATGACACCGGCCGGCGGGCAGAGGCCCACGCAGGCCGCCTCGCTGATCGCCTTGCGGTCCAGCGCGTAGTTCACCGCCTGCCGCAGCCGGATGTCGTGCCACGGCGACTTCGGGTCCCACTGGTCGGCGAACTCGATCCAGAAGATGGAGGCGTGCCGGGTCGCCACCAGCTGTAGCCGCGGGTCCCGCTTCACCTCCTCGGCGTCCTGCCCGTCGAAGGCGAAGGCGATGTCGGCCTCGCCCCGCTTGAGCATGGCCAGCCGGGTGGTCCCGTCGGGGACGCTCTTCATCACCAGGCGCTTGATGTTGGGCACCTTCCGCCAGTAGGCCGTGTTGGCCTCCAGCACGACCTCGACGCCCGGCGTGTAGCTCACGAACTTGAACGGCCCGGCGCCGATGGGATGCTTCCGGAAGCCCTCGTCGCCCACCTGCGTGACGTACTTCTTGGGGACGACGATGCCGGCGGCGCCTGCCGTCGTGCCGAAGAACGTCATGAAGTCGGGCCAGGGCTCGTTGAGATGGAAGCGCACCGTCAGGGCGTCGACCACCTCGACCTGGCGGACGCGCGTCTTGAACTCCCGGGCGGCCGCCCCCTTGTAGCGGTCGAAGCTGAACTTCACGTCCTCGGTGGTGACAGGGTCGCCGTTGTGGAATTTTAGATTCTTGCGCAGCTTGAACTCGTACACGAGCCCGTCCGGGCTCTCCTTCCACGATTCGGCCAGGCCGTTGCCCATCTTCTGCCCGGGCAGGGGACGGACCAGGGCATCGTGAATCGCGAACAGCAAGCCGAAGGGCGTGATCTGCGGTGGCGCCGTCGAGGGATCGAACCAGACCGGAGGGATGGTAACGTGCCAGGCCATGATCGCCTGACCGGCGGGGGCCGTCTGGCCGGAAACCTCCGCGCCCGCGCCCAGCGTGAGCAGGGCGGCGATGAGCAGCACCATGACTCGAAGGGACGCTGGGGCCATGTGGTGTCCTCCTTGTCGACAAGCGGGTGCGCGAGAGAATCTGTCCAAACCGGGTCCGCGTCAAGGGTTATGATGCCGCCGTGGATCCGATCCTCATCGGCAAGGGCGAACATCCCGTGTACGTGCTGCCCCGCTACGGCAACCGCCATGGCCTGGTGGCGGGCGCCACCGGCACCGGCAAGACCGTGTCCCTGATGGTGCTGGCCGAAGGCTTCTCGCGACTGGGCGTGCCGGTGTTCCTGGCCGACGTGAAGGGTGATGTGGCCGGCCTGGCCATGCCGGGCGTCGCCACCGAGAAGATCCAGCAGCGCGTCGCCCAGATCGGCATCGCGGGCTACGCCCCCGAGGCCAGTCCCGTGGTGTTCTGGGACCTCTACGGCAAGGCCGGCCACCCGGTGCGCGCCACCATCAGCGAGATCGGCCCGAGCCTGCTGGCGCGGATGCTCGAGCTCAACGACACCCAGACGGGAACGCTGGATGTCGCCTTCAAGCTGGCCGATGAGCGGGGCTTGCTGCTCCTCGACCTCGAGGATTTGCGCGCCCTGCTCAGCTTCGTGGCCGACAACCGCAAGCAGATTTCCACGCAATTCGGCCTGGTGAGCGCGCCCTCGCTGGCCGCCATCCAGCGCGCGCTGCTGTCGCTGGAACGGGAGGGCGGCAAAGCACTGTTCGGTGAGCCGGCCCTGGAGCTCGCCGACCTGCTACGCACCGACCTCAGCGGGCGCGGCATCGTCAGCATCCTCGCCGCCGATCAGCTCATCCTCAAGCCCCGGCTCTACTCGACCTTCCTGCTGTGGCTGCTGTCGGAGCTGTTCGAGAACCTGCCCGAGGTGGGCGATCTCGACAAGCCCAAGCTGGTCTTCTGCTTCGACGAGGCTCACCTGCTGTTCGACGACGCGCCGCCTGCCCTGCGCCAGCGGGTGGAGCAGGTGGTGCGGCTCATCCGCTCCAAGGGCGTGGGCGTGTACTTCTGCACCCAGTACCCGGACGACGTGCCCAACGAGATCCTCGGTCAGCTCGGCAACCGCATCCAGCACGCGCTGCGCGCCTACACCCCGCGGGACCAGAAGGCCGTGCGCACCGCCGCCGAGACCTTCGTGGCCAACCCCAAGCTCGACGTCGCCAAGGTCATCGGCCAGCTCGGGGTCGGCGAGGCCCTGGTCTCCAGTCTCCTCGACAAGGGCGTGCCCATGCCGGTGGAGCGCACGCTGATGGCCCCGCCCCGCTGTCGCATGGGGGCCATCACGCCGGAAGAGCGCGCCGCGGTGCGGGCGCGCAGCCCGGTCGGCGCGACGTACGACATGCCCGTGAACCGGGAGTCGGCGTACGAGATGCTGAGCCGCCGCGCCGAGACGGCTGACGCCTCTGCGCGAACGGGCTCGGCACAGAAAGACGGGCCAGCGGAATCCGGCGGGGGGTTGAGCGATCTGTTGTGGGGCACCAAGCGGCGGCAGGGCATGGTGGAAGCCATGGCCAAGCAAGCCGCGCGCACCGTGGGCAGCCAGATCGGCCGGCAGATCCTGCGCGGCGTGCTGGGTGGCATCCTGGGCGGCTCGCGCCGCCGGTAGGCGCGCGCCGGTCCGCTACTTGATGGCCTGCGGGTTGATCGGCGAGCCCGTGCCCCGGGTGATCACCAGCGGGGGCGCGCAGAAGAAGAACTCGTAGACGCCGTCGGCGGCGCAGTCCTCCGCCAGCTCCTTCACGTAGAAGATCTCGCCGTGCACGATCCCGATCGCCGGGATCGTGACCAGATGCCAGGGCTGGAAGACATCCTTCGGCGTGTCGTTGGGGCGGACCTCGATCCCCCAGGTGTCGCTGCAGATCGCCGCGATCTGCTTCGCATGGATCCAGTCCAGCGTCTCGAAGGCCAGGCCGGGGGCGTCGCCCCCCGCATAGCCGCCCCATTCCCCCTTCTGCAGGCGGTCCTCCATCTGCCCGGTGCGGATGATGACGAAGTCGGCTCGGCGGACTTCGACCTTCTGTTGCCGGGCCGTGGCCTCGAGATCGGCGACGGTGATCCCATAGCCGTCCTGCAGGCAGGCCACGCCCTTGACCCGCGCCACGTCGAGCAGGACGCCCCGGCCCACCATCTTGTTGGCGAACTTCTCGATGCCGTTCTTGTGGGCGCCCCGACTGTCCACGAGGGTCGCCGGGTACCCGTTCCACATCTTGTCGCCCAGGAAGACGTGGGCGAGCGCATCCCACTGGGTGGCCGCCTGGGTGGGCAGGTTGATGGCGTCATCCGCGTAGCGCAGGCCCGGGGTCACGTCGTGCTTGCCGGCCACGGCGTCGGTGCCGGTGGCCAGCATCTGATGGAGCGGGTTCCAGCGCCCGCCGAACAACCCGCGCTGGGGGCCGTTCTCGTCGAGATTGAGGCCGAGCCGGAAAACCTTGCCCTTCTTCACGAGCCGAGCCGCGTTCACGATGTCCTGAGGCGTGATGTAGTTGAGGACGCCCAGCTCGTCCTCGGGACCCCACTTGCCCCAGTTCTTGAGCTCCTCGGCCTTCTTCAACACGTCGGCTTTGCTCAGCTTGGCCATGGTCTCCTCACAGCTTCTCGGCCAGCCAGTCGAACATGACGCTGGTGCCGAGGGTCAGGTAGTCGCGCTGGCAGTGCTGGGAGCCTCCCTCCTCCGTGGTGAAGACCCGGAAGGTCTTGTCCGCGGAGCCGACCGCCTCGAACAGCGCCCGGGCGTCGGCCATGGGGATCTGCTCGTCGTCGGCCCCGTGGGTCAGCAAGAAGGCGCAGCGCATGCGTTGCACGACGCCGTCCAGACGGAACGGCTCCAGCTTCTTGAGGGCCTCCTCGACGCTGTTCACGCCGAGAATCCAGCAGATGTGGTGGCCGGGCACCGACATCGAGGCGCGGAAGCCCGCCTCGATGCGCCGCTTCCAGGTGGCGTGATAGTCCCAGATGGCGCCCCAGGCGATGCAGGCCTTGAAGCGGGGTTCCAGCGAGGCGCACCGGGGCGCGTAATAGCCGCCCAGGCTGACCGCCATCACCCCCAGGCGCTCGGGGTCGACGTCGGGTCGCTGCACCAGGTAGTCCACGGCGGCGCGGGCCGCCACCTCGTAGTCGTGACGCAGGTAGTGGCCGCGGAAGCGGATCGCCTCGCCCGTGCCCGGGCCGTCCACGATCAGGCAGGCGATCCCCCGACGGACCAGATCGGGAACGCCGCGGAGGTACTGTAGCTCCTTGGTGATGTCGAGCCCGTCGAAGAACACGACGCAAGGCCGGCGGGCCAGCTGGGTGTTCTCCGCGTGCACGAAGTACGCCGGTAAGCTTCCGCCTTCGTAGGGGACCTCGACCACCTCGATGCGTGGGCGCTCGGTCAGACCAGCGAAGCGCTTGAAGCACTCCACACCCTGCCGGTACGCCTGCAGCGCCGCCTCGTCTTTCGGCGTGCGGAAGCGCTCGCCCATCTGGTAGTAGTCGCAGGCGCGGAGATACGCGCTGGCTGCCGTGATCTTCCGGCCACGCTGCTCGGCCTCCCGGGCCAGAGCCGCCACGCGGTCGGCCTCGGCGCGCCAGGCCTCGAACCACGCCGTGTCGTCGCCCACGTGCTTGCGCAGGCCTCGGCAGGCCCGGTCGACTTCGCCGATGTCGCTTCCCCCCCAGGGCGCGCTGCTCAGAATCCCACACACGGCCGACGACCATCGGTAGTCCTCGGGGAAGTACGTGAACCAGGTGGCGGTCTGCGGCAGCACTGTAGGCATGGCGTCCTCCGTTCGAGCGGTATACAGCGCCGACGAAGGGGCCGTCAAGAGCGCCGACGGCGGGGCACCCGCACTTGTGGTATGAGAGGGGGCACCACACGCGACCACCGATCACGGGGGTGGCCCATGAAACAGCTCACGGCCAACGTCCACGTGGAGACCGGGTTGCGCGGGTCGAACCACGGCTTCGTCACCACGTCTGATGGTCTGGTCCTCATCGACGGCCCGTTCAAGCCGAGCGACGCCCTGCGCTTGCGCGCCGAGATCGAGCGGCGCGGCCGGCTCCGCTACATCCTCAACACCGAGCCCCACGGCGATCACTGGACGGCCAACGCGTTCTTCCAGGTGCCGGTGGTCGCTCACGAAGGCGTGCGGACCCGGATCCTGACCACGGACATGGCCGAGCACGTGGCCCGCGTGGCGTCTTTCGGTCCCGAGGAGCCGAAGCTGCTGGAGGGATATCGGCCCAATGCCCCCATCATCACGTTCCAGCGCGAGATGCGGCTGCACGTGGGCCAGCACACGTTTCGCATGGTCCACATGCCCGGGCACACGCCCTATCAGGCCGCCGTGATCGTGGAAGAGGAGGGCGTGGTCTTCACCAGCGACAACATCTTCTGCAAGGTCCAGACCTGGCTTCAGGAAGCCGATCCCGACCGCTGGCTCCAGGCCCTGGACGCCCTGCGGAGCCTGCGGGAAGAAGTCTTCGTTCCCGGCCACGGCCCCGTCTGCGACAAGCGGTATCTCGACGAGCAAGAGGCCTTCATCCGGGAATGGGTGGCCTACGTCGAGAGTGGCCTCGACCGCGGCCTGACCAGGGACGAGTGCGTGGCCACCCTCACCGCGATGACCGACCGTTACCCGATGGACGTGGAGCAGGACGGCATGGCCCCCCGGGTCATGCGGATGAACGTCGCCAATCTCTACGACTACCTGACCGGCGCCGGCATCCACCGGCGGAGCTGAGCGTCGAGATCCGCCCCGCCCGGCCGGAGGATCTCGCGGCCATCGACGCCGTGCACCGGGCGGCGTTCGGCGGCCGCAGAGGCGAGGCTCGCCTCGTCTTCATGGTCACCGAGCTGATCCGGGAGGCGGAGCTCTCTAGACGGGCGAGGCCGCCACGCGCACTTCAGAGCTGGAGGGGCCGCTAGTCAGCCTTCTCCCCGGACTCAGGGGGCGATGAGGGGAACTTCCCGAGAGCCCGTGGATGAAGGACGTCGATCGCCCAGCCGACATCAAGATGTTCCCCCAGCCAGCCTGGACACGACGTCCGTGGGTGGATGTTGAGGCCCTGCGCGGCGTGGTGTGAGCGAAGCGCGTGCGCGGGGTCGGTCGGCACTGCGGGCGGCGCCGGAACCTCTGCGAGGAGCCGCCCATCGGGCCGGCGGAATCTCAGCGCACCATCGGGTTCGCGATCGACCTGAAAGCCCTCCTCGTGGACCGCCCGGTGGTGCCGGCGACACAGCAGGGTGAGGTTCGAGAGTGTCGTTGGGCCACCTTGAGCCCAGTGGCGGATTTGATGCCCCTGGCCGAAGCGCACGCCGCAGCCGGGGAAGCGGCAGCCGCGGTCGCGGTGCTGGAGTGCCCGGCGTAACGCGGGCGGGATCGTCCGCGTTCGGGCGCCGACTTCCAGCAGGCGGCCGGCCTGGTCGTGGCGCATCACAACTCGCCGGGCATCGCACGCCAGGCGCCGGGACGTTTCCGCGGAACCCATCATGTGGCTGGCGCCACTCCCCGTCCCACTGAAACTTTATATGCTGTGACGCGGACGAGCGGAGGTCGTCGCGTTACTGGTGCCATAGAGCCCGTCGCGGAACCTGACCCGGGGCGTTTGGAGGTACCCCATCGTGTCGACACAGCGTGTGCGCTGTGATCACGCATCAGGAAATTCTTCACCCATGAACGCCCTGCTCCGTCCGGAAAGGCGACCGCCATGGAGATCGTGAACGCGCGGTGTGCGGGCCTCGACGTACACAAGGCGACCGTCGTGGCCGCTGTGCGGGTGCCGGGACCACAGTACGGTGAGCGCCACAGCGAGCGAAAGACCTTTGCCACCACGAAGCGGGGTCTCACCGAGCTGACCGACTGGCTGATTGCCCATAGCGCCACCACCGTGGCGATGGAGTCCACCGGGGTGTATTGGCGGCCGGTGTATGCGGCGCTCGAAGGCGTCGTGAACGTGATCCTCGTCAACGCGCGACATGTAAAAATGGTCCCGGGCCGCAAGACCGACATGAAGGACTGTGAATGGCTGGCCCAATTGCTCGAATGTGGTCTGCTCCGCAGCAGCTTCGTCCCGCCGGCGGCGGTGCGCGACCTCCGAGACCTGACCCGCCTGCGCAAGACGCTGATCCGGGAACGCGGTCACCACGTCAATCGCATCGAGAAGACACTCGAGTTGGCGCAGATCAAGATCGGCAGTGTCATCAGCGACCTCATGGGCAAGACGGGCCGCGCTATCCTCGAAGCCTTGATCGCGGGCGTTGACGATCCGGATCAGCTGGCCGAGCTCGCACAGGGCTTGCTTCGGAAGAAGCGGCTGGCCCTTCGCGAAGCGTTGGTGGGCGGCCTCAGTCCGCACTACGCTTTTCTGCTGCAACAGCATTTGTCGCTGATCGACGCGCTCGACGTCCACATCGCCACCCTGGATGCTCGGATCGAGACGGCCATCCTTCCATTTGCTGACGCCGTGGCACTCGCGCAGAGCATGCCGGGGGTGGCGACCCGCGCGGCGCAGGCGATTCTCGCCGAGACCGGTGTCGACATGGCCTCGTTCCCGTCCGCTGCACACTTCGCCTCGTGGGCGCGTTTGTGTCCCGGCAATCATGAAAGCGCCGGCAAGCGCCAGCCCGCCACGACCGGCAAAGGCGCGACCTGGTTGCGGGCGACGCTCCAGGAATCGGCGTGGGCCGCCGGCCACGTCAAGAAGAGCTACTACCGCGCGCTCTATTACCGCCTCAAAGGGCGGCGCGGACCCAAGAAGGCGATCGTCGCCGTGCAGCACGCCATGCTGGTCGCCCTCTGGCACATGCTCACTCATCGCGTGCGCCATCAGGATCTCGGGGCCGACTACTTCACTCGTCGCGACGCGGCACGCGTTCGACGCCACCACGTTCGCCATCTTCAAAGGCTCGGCTATGACGTCGTGCTCACGGAGAAGGCCGCCTGACTCGACCTAAGTTTCATAGGAAACGCGTGTGCCCTCCTCGAGGACGGACTGACCGGGTGCGTCCTGGTCCGCCCGGACCTCAGCGTCGACGTGGACCACCACCTGATAATGCTCGTCCGGGGTCCCGGGCTCGAGCCCGTGGTGCAGGGCCGTCTCGGCCAGCAGCGCCAGGGCGTCGGCCTGCTGCTGAGCCATCGTGGAGGTGTCCGGGTAAAAGGACGATGCTCCCGCAGGAACGTCGGCCGAGCCGGGGTCCATCTCGGCGGGGCGCTGCTGCTCCATGGCGCGCGCTTTCTGATACAGCGTCTCCCGGGCCGCCGTCAGCGCCTGCACGACCAGCGCGCCGACCTCGGGCTCCAGCCGCCCGCGCAGGACCACCATGCCGTCTTCATCTTGATACACGTGCAGCGCTCGGCTCTTGTGCCGCCGTGCGGCTTCCTGAGCTTCGGCCTGCCGGTCGACCTTGCGCCAGCCCCGCACGATCCGCTCGACGTGCTCGGCCGTGCCGGCCCGCCCGACCGCGAGCAGGCGTTCTTCGGTCTCGGCGGTGGCCACGCGGGTCAAAGCCCGCACCTTGGCGTACGAGAGCTCCCCGCGGGCCAACGCCTGGGCCAGCAACGGCAGTCCGCCCAGAGCCCGCGCCACGCGGACGCGCTCGCGCGCCGCACCCAGGTCCATCCCTACCCGCCACGACAGCCAGTGGGCACAGGACTTGAACCCGTTGCCCCAGCCGCCGCGCGCGTCAAACACGCGGATCAGATCCAGGAGGCGAGCAGTGGCGGCGTCCAGGTGAGCGGCCAGCTCGGCAATCTCGTCGCCCAGCCGGTCGAGCTCTGCGGTCCTGGCGTGATTTGCCGTGCAGTCGTCAATGGCAACACGAATCGGCGAGTGAATTTCCATGGCGCCCCCCTGCTTGAGGCGACTCTACACCCCGATTTCCGACGCCTCTGCAAGGCGTGACAAGCCGCGATCGTGGCCCAGTCGCAATTTTCTGTGGTGAGCCGCTCGATCGCCGTTCGTTTGCTCCGCAGCGGGCGCAGAACGGGCCTCTACGCAGCACCGCCGATGTGCCGCAGGAGCGCCCGCGAAAACCTGTCAAGCGAAAACGAAGGTCCGGACCGAAAAGATAGGTAACAGATTGGACGGCCGGTCTGCTGTGTCACCAATGTCGACGGTCGCACGGAACGTCTGCGAATTCAGACGCTCGCCCGAACCCGGCTACTTCCCCGCCATCGACGGAATCCGGCAATCGCCCTTGAGCGAGATCGGCTGCCCGCCCGACTCGGTCAACACCGACGCCAGCCGCGCGTACAGGGTCTCCGAGACGTCGACAACGAACGAGCGTTCCCTCGCATCGGGATCGTGAAATGTCACCGTCGTAGGCGTGGTGCGGTAGTAGAGCTTCCACCGCTGGCCCGAGACCAGATCCAGGCGCAGCTCGTTCGTATAGCTGGTGAGGATCATCGTCAATCCCCGGGGTGGGGCGGGGTGCAGTACTCGATCTCGAGAGCCTTCCACGGACTCCCCACGAGATCGGGCACGTCGGGGCCGCAAGCGCCCGTCAGACAGCCCGGGATCGGCAGCGCCGCGACCGCGCCGCGCCGCCGCACTACTGGATCCGATACGCTTCGTCGGCCGGGCGGAAGGCCCTGGGCAGCCACAGCGGGCGGCGCAGGTTGCCCGGGCCCGGTGCCGGACGGGTGAGGCTCAGCCACTCCCGATAGACCTCGTGGGCCTTGTTGGTGTCGACCACGATGTCGCCGTAGCGGTCGTCGGGGTCGGGCCGGGACACGCGAACTTTCTGATGCCAGCAGTGCTGGCCGCTGACCGGGTCGGGCTGCACGGGGAACGTCAGGTTCTGGTTGACGCCGGCCTCCGTCCACCAGACGCGCCGCGAGTCGGGATCGTCGCTGTCGAACGGCTCGATGCCGTGGATCTGCCGCATGCGCCACCGGCCGGGCTCGAGCTGCTTGAGGTCCACCAGCGCGGTGGACCAGCGCTCGCCTCCACTGTCCTCCTGAAGCCGCCAGCGTCCCAGGTGGTGGGAGCAGGCGATGACGCCCGGGCGAAGGCCTTCGGTGACCCATACCCGATCGACGAAATGGCCGATGGCCGTGCTGACCTTCAGCAGGTCGCCGGTCCGGGCCCCGACCCGCGCGGCGTCCTCGGGATGGATCCAGATCGGGTTGGTGTGAGAGATCTCGTAGAGCCACTTGGCGTTGCCCGAGCGGGTGTGGATCAGCGTGGGCAGGCGAAAGGTCGGGAGCAGGACCATCTCGCCACGGTCACGATCCAGGCGCGACCAGTGGACGTGACTGCGCAGGTAGTCGGGCACGGCCTGCTCCGGCCACTTCCAGTCGCTGAGCGTCGAGGAGAAGAATTCCAGCTTCCGGGACGGCGTGGGAAAGCCCGCCCGCACCGTTCCATCCACCTCGCAGCCGACCACCCGGCCATCTTTCGAGGCGAGCTTCGTGCGCGGATCGATCGAGGCGCCGGCCAGCGCGGCGGGCGCCAGCGCCTGCTCGTGAGGCCGGTACGGGCCCTCGTCGACGAGGAAGGAGCCGTACCGCCGCATGTAGCCCAGCGGGGTCAACCCCTCGGCCCGGGCGGCCTCCGGCAGCCCGGGCACGCTGTGCTCGAAGATCCAGCGATAGAACTCCTCGATGCGGAGCTTTTCCCCGGGGCGGTAGGGCGACTCGAAGTAACGGCGGATGCCCAGGGCGCCGTCGGGGTCGATGCGCCAGGACAGCTCGATCCAGAACTCGTCCTCCTCCCACACCTGACCGAGGCCCGCCGCCTCGTGGGCCTGCCAGGTCCAGTCGAACGTGCGGCCCTGGCGCTCCAGGGCCACGCGAAGCACGGGTTGCCGGAATCCGATCCAGCGCGCGGCGTGGGTCTCCTGGGACATCAGGTCGTGGCGCTCGGAGGCGACTCCCATCGGCAATACGAAATCGGAGAACCATGCCGTCTCGCTCCACACGGGAGTCAGACAGGCATGCCGCTCGATCTTGGCCTCGTCGGTCAGCATCTCGATCCACGACATGCCGTCGGGGTTCGTCCAGACCGGGTTGTACACGCGGGTGAAGTACATGGCGAGCTTGCCGCGGCCCTCACGCAGGAAATGCGGCAAGAGATAGCTCATCTCGAAGAAGGCGAGCGGGTACTCGCGGGGCATGAGCAGCTCGCTCCACACCTGAGCCGGCGGTGGCATGAGTGGCGGGGCGGGGATGAACTTGTTCCAGGCGTTCGGGGCCGTGCCGCCCTCCGCCCCCACCGCCCCCATGAGCACGACCAGCAGCTGCAGAGCCCGGGCGACCTGCCAGCCGCCCAGGTTGCCCGCCGCCGTGTTGCGCCAGATGTGGGTGGCCAGCGCCGGGCCGGCGTCGGCGATGGCCCGGGAGACCTCGACGATGGTGGCGGCGTCCACGCCGCTCTCCTGCTGGGCGAACTCGGGGGTGAACTGGGCATACCGTTCGTCGAGCGCTCGCTCGAAGGCCTCGAAGGTCACGGGCAGATCGGTTCGCTCGGCGCGCAGGTATTCTTCCCAGTTCACCCACCGCCGCACGAACTCACGGTCGTAGCGGCGCTCCCGGATGAGCACGTGGGCCATGGCCAGCAGCACCGCCCCTTCCGTGCCCGGCCAGGGAGCCAGCCACCAGTCGGCCATGGCGGCGGTGTTGCTCAGGCGGGTGTCCATGACGCACACCCTGGCGCCCCGCATCTTGCCCTCGATGATCCGCTGGGCGTGCGGGTTGAAGTAGTGACCGGTTTCCAGGTGGGAGGAGAGCAGGAGCATGAACCGGCTGTGGGCGTGGTCGGGCGACGGGCGATCCATCCCCATCCAGAAGGCGTAGCCGGCCCGCGCGCTCGCCGAGCAGACGTTGGTGTGGCTGTTGTGGCCGTCGATCCCCCAGGCGTGCAGCACCCGCTGCAAGTAGACGAGCTCGTGGCCGGGCCGGCCCAGGTGGTACATGACCTCCTGCGGGCGGCGCGCGACAAGCGCCTGGCGGATGCGGGCGGCGATGTCGTCGAGGGCCTCGTCCCACGTGACCCGTTCCCAGCGGCCCCCCCCGCGGGGACCGACGCGCCGGAGCGGGTAGCGGATCCGTTCCGGATCGTTCACCTGGTTCAGCGTGGCCGGACCCTTGGCGCAGGTGCGTCCGCGGCTGCCCGGATGCGCCGGATTGCCCTCGAACTTCTGAATCTGGAGCCGGTCACGGTCGACGTACGCGAGCAGGCCGCAAGCCGCCTCGCAGTTGAAGCAGATGGTCGGGATGAGGGAGTAGCGCCGCTTGACCTTGCGGGGCCACGCGGCGGGATCGTATTCCTCCCAATCGTCCCAGCGCTCCCGCGGCGGAAAGCTCATGAGCCCGCTGGCGGGCGGCGGCAGGTCGCGAGCGGTCGGGTTGAGCGGCTGCATCAGCTGAGCGGCACGGACTGACCGGCCCGGATCCAGAGATCCTCGTAGAGCCACAGGCCGCCGAGGGCCAGGAGCGCGGCGACGACGTTCAGCGGCGCCGACTCCCACTCGGTGGCGGCGATCCCAGCCGCGATCGGGGCCAGCACGCCGGCCGCGATGACGCCGCCCCACAACGGCAGGCGTAGCGGCCCCCGCCTGAGCAGCCGGGCCGCCAGGCCCGCGTCCTGGCTGGCGTGGCGGCTCAGGAGCTCGACCATCACCAGGCAGGCGTGAGCGGCGAGCGAGAGCACCAGCAGCGGCACCAGAAGACCGGCCTGGGGGCCGGCGTAATCGATGATCGTCGTCACGCCGCCCTCGGAGGTGACGGATGCCGGCGGGCGCTCCCACCCGGGCGCCGCGAGCAGGAGGACCGCGCTACCGGCGACCACGGCGGCGACGATGAGATGCACCAGCTTCAGCGGGCTCTGCCAGAAGTCGCGGCCTTCGGCTTGCCCGAACAGGAAGGCGCTGTAGCCCGCGGTCGCCAGCGCCAGCAGCATCGCGGCGACAGCGAGCGGGCCGGCGATGACCGTTCCGGCCAGCGAAGTCAGGGCCCCGATGCCAACGACGGCGCCGAAGGCCATCAGGATCCAGGCGCCCCACACCAGCCAGGACCGCCAGTTCGGCATGAGCAACAGGTAGTGGAAACGGTCCGGGCGCTTGAGGTCGGCGATGAGGAGTCCCGCGGTCAGGGCCAGGAGCACCAGGCTGATGAGCGCGGCGACGAGTGTGGAGCGGGCGTCCGAGATCAGCGGCACGCCGACCAGGATGGCCCCGGCCGCAATGGATTTCGTCCACAGGTAGGTCGAGACCTTCCAGCCCCACGGGCGCGGCTGGTGAGGCACGTCGTACACCGTGCGCGCCCGGGCATGGTCGCCGGCGGCGTCTGCCTGCTGGCCCGAGAGCACCATGTCGACCAGGGAGAGCTCGTCCGCAGGGCGCTGGGCCCAGAGGTAGTGGGCCGTCGGGACCTGGAGCGACGGCGTCAGGGCCGCGGTGTCGGCGCCGATGTAGAAGACCTTGGGGCGTGTCCCCTGCTCCGGCTTCCGCACCTGCACCTGCTCGGTATCCACGAGCCGGGCGATCTGGCTCGTCGCATCGTCGAGGTCGCCGGCGATGATGGCCTGCTCGGGACAGACGATCACGCAGGCCGGCTCCAGCCCCAGCTCGGTGCGGTGGGCGCAGTAATGGCACTTGGCCGCCGTTCCGGTGGTCGGATCGATGTAGAGGGCGTCATAGGGGCAGGCCTGCATGCAGGACTTGCAGCCGATGCAGCGCTGGCCGTCGAAATCCACGATGCCGTCACCGCGGCGGTAGAGGGCCACGGTGGGGCAGATGGTGACGCAGGGCGCGTCGTCACAATGGTTGCACCGCAGCACCGCGAAGTACCGGCGGGTGTGGGGCAGCGTCCCCCGCTCGACGTACTTCACCCAGGTCCGCGATGCGCCGAGGGGGACTTGATTCTCCTCCTTGCAGGCGACAGTGCAGGCGTGACAGCCGATGCACCGGCGCTGATCGATCACGAAGCCGTATCGCACGGGTCGGGCGCTACCGCACGGCCACGTCCCACCAGACGCGGGCCGCGGTGAGCGTGATGAACATGAGCAGGATGAGGCGCAGCGGCCAGACGCCCAGGCGCCGGCTCACCGCCGCGCCGAGGGGGGCGCCCGGCAGAGCGCCCAGGGCCACGGCGGCCGCCGGCCCTGGCGGAACCTGACCGGTGATCAGCTTGCCGGCGACGCCCGCGATGGCCGCCACGGCGGTGATGGCCAGCGAGCTGCCGATGGTCACGCGGATGGGAACGCCGACAACCACGAGGAGGAGCGGCACGAGGAGGAAGGCTCCGCCCGCGCCCACGAAGCCGGCGGCAAGACCGACGGCGCCGGCCACGGCGACGATGCGCGCCGGGCTGTATCGCGTCCGCTCGCCTGCGTGAACGGGCTCGACAGAATCCAGCGGGATCAGCATGAGGACGATCGCCACGGTGACCATCAGCGCGAAGACCACGAGCAGCCATCGCTCGGGGGCGTACTTCGACAGCAGGGCGCCGAGGAACGACGCCACGGCCATGGCGGTACCTCCGATCCAGGCCAGGTCGACGTTCACGGCGTCGTACCGCCGGTGCGCCAGCATCCCCGTCAGCGACGCCACGAAAACCTGGACCATGGTGATGGCGGCGACCGTCTTGACGTCGAGGCTGCCGACTCCGAGCAGGGGCGGCACGTAGAGGAGCAGCGGGATCATGATGAGCGCGCCCCCGATGCCCAGCAGGCCGGCGGCGAAGGCTCCGGCTACGCCGAGACCGAAGAGCGTCGCCGCCATGATGGCCGACATTCAGCGCTGGCTTGAAAAGTACGCGGCCAGGTCGGCCAGCGTGTCGTCTGGGATCGTCTTCATCAACGTTTTGACGGGCTTGAGCCGCTCATCCCCGGGGCTGCGCCGGTCCTGTTTGAAGAGCAGCATCTGGTTGCGCAGGTAGCCGGGAGGTTGGCCGCGCAGATCGGGCACCAGCTTGGCCGCGTCGCCCTGGCCGCGGTCGCCGTGACAGATGGAGCACTGGGTGGCCGCGGCCCGGCCCCGCTCGGCGGCGGCCGCGTCGACCTTCACCGCGGTGGCCGTGCGCGGCTGGGCGGCGAAGTAGGCGGCGATGTCGTCGACGCCGAGGGTGAGCACCTGCTTGGCGTAAGGCTCCATCTCGGGCGACGGGCGCCGTCCCGCCGCATAGTCCTCGATGGCCTTCTTGAAGTAGGCGGCGGACATGCCGGCCAGGATGGGCATGCTGTCCGACGGGCTCTGCCCCTGAGGACCGTGGCAGACGACGCAATTGAGGGTCTTCAGCGCGCCCGGGCCGTCGAGCGGTCCGGCCCCGGCGACCCCGCCGGCGGCGAGCACGAGGAACACCGCGAGGATGATCTGCATCGTGCCTCCTTCAGGCCAGCATGTCTCGCCAGATGCTGGTGGCCCAACCAATCGCGTTCTGGGCGACGGCGGCGCTCTGGCCCGGCGTGAGCTTTTGCTCGATCTGCACGACCTTGCCCCCTTCGATCTTGTAGGCGTTGACCACGGCGATCGCCTCGCGGTCGTTGACCCAGCTGTAGCAGGTGTTGCCGGGGGGCAGGACCGGCGGCTGCTTGTCCTGGATCAGATGCGCGACGGCCACGGCGCAGATCTTCCCCATGGCATTGGCGATGTTGCCCGATTTGGGCACGGGCAGGCCGGTCGTGGAGTCGCCCACCACGTGGACGTTCGGGTGCTTGACCGATTCGTAGGTGACGTGGTTCACCTCGCACCAGCGCTTGTCGGCCCCGACCAGGTCGGCCTGCGCGGCGATGGCCCCGGCGCGCTGGGGCGGGATGAGATTGACGACGTCGTACGTGACCTTGTCGCCGAACTCCGTGGTGACTTCCCGCCGGCCGGGATCCACTTTGGCCACCTTGCTCGACCCGCGATACTCGAGGTTCGGATAGGCCTTCCAGGCCGCGCGGAAGAGGCCCGCCTTGGAGATGACGTTCGGGTTGGCGTCGAGCACGATCAGCTTGGCTTTCGGCTTGTGCGTCTTCAGATACCAGGCGACCTGGCACGCCCGCTCGTAGGGGCCGGGCGGGCAGCGGAAGGCGGCCGGCGGAATGGAGAGGACGAACACGCCGCCGTCGGGCATGGCGGCGAGCTGCCGGGCCAGCTCGACGGTCTGCGGCCCGGCCTTCCAGGCGTGCAGGACTTTGTCCCGGTTCTCGACCAGCCCCTCGACCTGACTCCACTGGAACTCGACTCCCGGCGACGCGATGAGGCGGTCGTACGCGAGGTACCCTTCGCCGACCCTAACGCGCCGGGCCGCGGGATCGATGGCGGTCACCGTCTCGTGGATCACGTCGACGCCGTGCTTCCGCAGCCCGCCATAATCGAAGGTCATGCTGTCGATGGTCCGCACCCCGCTCAGCACGAGGTTGCTGAACGGGCACGACACGAACGTGCGATTGGGCTCGAACAGGATGACCTCGATCGAGGGATCGGCCAGGCGGGCGTACTTCGCCGCGGTGGCGCCGCCCCAGCCGCCGCCGACGATGACGACGCGCCGTCCCCTCTTGGGCCGGAAGTCCCCCTTCATCGGCCGGGCGCAGCCGGCGCCGAGGCCACCCGCGGCCAGCGCGGTCCCGCCCACCTGCAAGAATCGCCGACGTGTCATCAGCGCCATGATCCCTCCCGCCTGCGGTCAGCTCAGCGCCGACAGCTTGCCCGTCTGCTCGTTCCAGGTGGCGGCCAGGGCCCACGCCGCCGCCACGCCCAGGATCACCAGCAGGGCCGCGCCCCAGCCCAGGACGGCCGGGAGAAAGACGGCGACGCCCAGGGCGCCGCCGAGGCCGAGCTGGGTCAGGGCCAGCCGCGCCAGCGAGGCCCCCAGGGCGAAGCACGCGACGGCCACCCACAGCTTCACGTGCCCTTCCCCGGCACGCCAGATCGAGCCGGCTCCGCAGCCGCCGGCCAGCGTCATGCCGATGCCGAACAGCAGGCCACCCACCAGCGCGCCGGGCCCGGCGGCGGCGAAGACCCACTCCGACCGATCCTTGAGATCCGTGAACTTGAGGATGGCGAAACCGAGCGTGCTGATGCCCAGGGCCAGCGCGGTGGCCCGCGTGTGCGCGGCGTCGCCGGTCATGAAGGGCTCGCGGAAGGCCCGGACCAGGCAGAAGCGTGAGCGCTGGAAGATGATCCCGAACACGCCGCCGAAGAGCAGGAAGACGCCCTGGTTCGCGTACCCCGCTCCGCTGTACGCGAACGGCAGGGTGAGCAACGCCAGCAGCAGCAGCCCGCCCGCCAGCGGTTGGCGGCGTCCGCCGTGGGCCGCCGCGTAGACGCGCGCCGGCCCGGACGACCATGACGGCCGGTGGCCGATCTCCCAGATCAGATAGCGGATGGCCAGGAACGCGCCGGCGCCGAGCCCCAGCATCATGCCGAGGCCGGCCAGCGACAGGGCGCTCGTCGCCGAGAAGAATCCGCCGATGTTGCAGCCGAAGGCCAGGATGGCGCCTCCGCCCATGAGCAGCCCGCCGACCGCGCCCTTCACCAGCTCCCCGGCCGGCGGCACCCGGATGGCGAACTCTCGGCTGAGCAGGGCGGCGGCCAGCCCGCCGAGCAACACACCCAGATTCAGGAGCGAGCCCGAGTAGAACCACGGCGGCAACAGGTCGGGACGATGCAGCACGCCCAGCCCGACGAGCACCCAGTCGCCCCAGTTGCGCAGCCCGTCGGAGGCCGTCCACGGTCGGTCGAAGGCGAACAGGAACACGTTGACCGTGGCCACCAGGACAGCGGCGCCCCACACCGGCCAGGGGCGTCCGACCAACGCGTCGTACTGCCCGGCGAAGACGCCGCTCATGACGGGCGCAGAGTGTAGCATGCGCGAAGCCGCCGGCTCCCAGACCGCCCGGACGCCGGCGGCGTTCCGCTCGATCAGCGCAGCGCGGATTCTAGACTGGGCGCCTGGGTCACGTGCAGCTTCGCGACCATCTCGTTGATCGGCTGCACCATCTGGCTCATGTGATGAACGGCCCGGCCCAGCGCGTCGGTCACGGCCGCTTGCTCCGACTTGAGGAACTCGTACTGGCCGCGCAGCGTCTCCAGATCCGACTGCAGCGTCCCGAGCTCTCGGCGCAGCGCCGTCACCTCTTCCCGCGCGCGGTCGGACTCCTCCTGGGCCCCCGTGAGCTTGTCCCGCAGCCGCTGGTTGTCCTCCAGCACACTGGGGATAGTGCGGCCCAGCAGGAGTTGACTCTCTTCGATCCAGCGCTCGATCTGCTGCCGGGCTTCGGACGTCTCCACGATGCTCATCCTGATCTGTCCCCCCTTGTCCGGTTCGGACGACCCCGGGGTCGCCGACCCGGGGTGGTCGCCAATGATCACGTCGTGCGGCGACTCGGTGCGCGCGCCGCGCGTGGCCGCACGGCGGAACAGGAAGTTGCGCGGGAAAGTCCTCTTGAACACCGCGTCAGCGTGTCGAGAGACGAGCCGAAGAAGTACCCAACATCTTGCGTGCTGCGGAATCTATCACGCAGCATTTCGCGGGCGCAAGAGTTTCCTGCGCGCTCAGTGCTTCTCGGCCTTCTCCCGCTCCGCTTTGGCTTCCTTGATCACGCGCTCGGCCAGGAACGCCGGTAGCTCCTCGTAGTGGGAGAACTCCATCGAGTAGCCGCCACGGCCGCCGGTCATCGATCGCAGCGACGGCTCGTAGGTGAGCATCTCGGCCATGGGCACCTGGGCCCGCACCACGGCCGTCTCCCCGGCCGGCTCCATCCCCACGATCCGCCCCCGGCGGGAGTTGACGTCCCCGATGACGTCGCCCGCGACATCCGACGGGCACGTGATCTCCACGTTCATGACGGGCTCGAGCAGGATCGGACTGGCCTCCACGAACACCTTCTGCAGCCCCATGGACGCGGCGATCTGGAAGGCCATGTCCGAGGAGTCCACGTCGTGATAGGAGCCGTCGTAGAGCGTCACCTTGAGGTCCACCACCGGGTAGCCGGCGAGAATGCCGCGCTTCATGCAGTCCCGCACGCCCTTCTCGACGGACGGGATGTAGTTCCGGGGGATGGCCCCGCCGAAGATATCGTCGACGAACTCGAAGCCGCCCCCGCGGGGCAGCGGCTCCACCCGCAGCCAGGTGTCGCCGTACTGGCCGCGGCCTCCGGTCTGCTTCTTGTACTTGCCCTGCCCCTCGGCCCGGCCCTTGACGGTCTCCTTGTAGGGGATGCGCGGGGGCAGCAGGTTGACGTCCACGTTGTATTTGCGCTTCATGCGGTCGACGACCATCTCGACGTGGAGGTTGCCGACACCGGAGACCAGCAGCTGCTTGGTCTCGGCGTCGAAGTGGTAGTGGACGGTGGGGTCCTCCTCGGCGATGCGAGCCAGGGCGTTGGAGATCTTGTCCTCGTCCCCGCGGCTCTTGGGCTGGATGGCGAACGAGATGGCCGCCTCCGGAAAGACGATGCGCGGCAGCTCGAAGGGCTGGCCCTCGTCGGTCAGCGTGTCGCCGGTCAGCGTCTCCTTGAGCTTGGCCACCACCCCGATCTCGCCGGGGCCGAGCGTCTCCGCGTTTTTCGGCGTTTTGCCCATGAGCCAGGAGACGTGGCTCATCCGCTCCCGCGCGGTCCGAGCCGGATTGAGCAGCGTCGACTCGGATTTGAGCGTGCCGCTGAACACCCGGAAGAGGCTGAGCTTGCCAACATGGGGATCGCTGAGGGTCTTGAACACCAGGACGCTGACCGGCGCCTTGGGGTCCGGGGCCCGGGTGGCCGGCTGCTTGGTCTTGACGTCGGTGCCGCTCACCTCCCCGCCGTCGGCGGGCGAGGGGAAGGAGTCGACGAGGAGGTCCAGGAGCGCGGCCGCGCCTACCGTCCTGGTGGCGGCCGCCGCCAGCACGGGCACCAGCTTGCCCTCGGCGATGCCGGCCCGCAGCGCCTTGAGCATCTCCGCTTCGCCGAGCGAGCCCTCCTCGAGGTACTTGCTGAGCAGGTCGTCGTCGGTCTCCGCGGCCGCCTCCACCAGCTTCTCCCGATACTCTCGGGCCCGGTCCGCCGCCGCGGCGGGCACGTCGCCCTCCCGGAGCTTGCCGTCGGCCAAGGTGAATCCCTTCATCTTGACCAGGTCGACGAACCCCTGGAACCCGCTCTCCTCGCCGATGGGCACGTGGACCGGCACCAGCCGGCCCTTGAGCCGGCGCCCCAACGACTCCAGCGTGCGGAAGAAGTCCGCCCGCTCCCGATCGAGGCGGTTGATCACCACGGCCCGGGGCAGGTTGTACTCGGTGGCGAACTTCCACACCTTCTCCGTCTGCACCTGCACGCCGGCGACGGCATCGACCACGACGATCGCCGACTCGACCACGCGGAGCGCGGCGCGGGCGTCGGCGATGAAGTCGCCGTACCCGGGGGTATCGACGACGTTGATCCGGTGCCCCTTCCAGTCGCAATACGCGACGGCGGTGTTGATGGAGATCTGGCGCTTGATCTCGTCGGGGTCGAAGTCGCAGGTCGTGGTGCCGTCCTCGACCCGCCCCAGCCGCGTGACGGCGCCGGCGGTGAACAGCAGCGCCTCCACGAGCGATGTCTTACCGACGCCGCCGTGGCCGACGACGCCCACGTTGCGAATCTTGCCCATTTCGATGGCCATACCGAGACCTCCCAGGCGGCGAGCGCTGCGGCTGCGATGCTATCACAAACAGGGCATGGGCACCCGGGCTGTCGCCACGCCCATGCCCCGCCGGGACGTCGGAGGGGGCATACACTGGCGCGCCCTTAGGGGCGCGACGGCCCCCTCCGAAACTCCCCCCGAATAGGAGCGGCGGCAAAGCCGCCGCCCGAACGAAAGACGTTATCGCGCGAGCGCGGCTTGGACTTGGGCGGCGATTCCTTCTTCGGTTCCTGTCAAATGCAGCGGCGGGGGAAGCGGTGGTGGAGGGTTCTTCAGCCCAGAGCCGGTGAGGACCAATACGACGCGGGTGTCGGCGGAGACGGCGTGGCGGGTGGTCATCTCGATGAGGGCCGCCACGGTGGCGGCGGCCTCGGGCGCCGTCCAGAGGCCCTCGAGCCGGGCCAGCAAGCGCTGGGCCTCGTGGATCGCGTCGTCGCCGACCGCGATGGCCTCACCGCCGCTCGCGCGCAGCACGCCGAGCATCTGGCGGCCGGCGAACGGCGACGGCACGCGCAGGCCTGGCGCGGAGGTGATGGGGTTCGGCCACGCCGCCGTGGTCTCCGCGCCGTCGCGCCAGGCCTGGACCACGGGCGCGCACCCCTCGGCCTGGACGCAGACGAAGCGGGCCCGCGGCCCCGTGAGCCAGCCGAGCGCCGTGAGCTCCTCCCAGGCCTTGGCGATCCCTACCAGGCCGGTGCCGCCGCCCGTGGGGTAGACGAGCAGATCGGGCTCGGCCCACCCGAGCTGCTCGGCGAGCTCGAGGCCCATCGTCTTCTTGCCTTCCAGACGGTACGGCTCCTTCAAGGTGGAGAGGTCGAGCCAGCCCCGGCTCGCGGGCGCCACCCGAGCCGTGATCCGCCCCGCCGTCGCGATGGTGCCCTCGACGGTGAAGACGCGGGCTCCGGCGATGAGGGCCTCGGCGATGGCCGCCGCCGGAGTGTCACGAGGAACGATCACGGCGCAAGGCAGCCCGGCTCGCGCCGCATAGACCGCGGCGGCGCCACCGGCGTTGCCGGCCGAGGGGATGAGGAAACCGCGGGCGCCCAGCGTGCGGGCCCGCGTGATCGCCATGCCCAGGCCCCGGGCCTTGAACGTGCCGGTGGGATTCTGGCCTTCGTCCTTGGCCAGAACCTGCGTCAAGCCGAGATGGCGGGCCAGGCGCGGCATGACGAGCAAGGGCGTGCCCCCCTCCCCCAGCGTCACGGCCTCCTCGCCCTCGTCCAGCGGGGTGAGCTCCCGGAAGCGGTGCATCCCGGGCGGACGGGACCGCAGCGCGTCCTTCGTGAGCCGGGCGCCCACCCGCTCGAGGTCGTAGCGGGCCACCAGCATCTGCCCGCACCGCTCGCAGACGGTGAGCAGGCGCTTGCAATCGTGCCGCTGCCCACACACGGAGCACTCGACGTGCGAGAGGAAACTCATGCGTTCAATATCTCAGGAGATCGCGACTCCGATCGCGTCGGAAATATACCGCGCCGGGTGATTCCGGCGGGGCACGGGCGTGGCGAAGCCCGGGTGCCCGTGCCCTGTTAAATGCTCTGCCGCATGATCGCGCGCGACGGCAGGGTGATGCCGCGCTCGTGGGCCATCTGCTCGAGCTCGGCCGGCAGCGCGAAACGGACGTTCTCGTCGACCACCTGAACCTCGCGCACGTCGGCGCCGTCGCGCCGGAGCGCATCGACGGCCTCGGTGACGAGCACCTCGGGGGCCGACGCCCCCGCGGTGACGCCCACGCGCCGCGCGCCCTCCAGCCACTCCGGCTTGATGTCGCGGACGTCGTTGATCAGGTACGCGCGGGTGCCGGTGGACAACGACACCTCGACGAGCCGCAGGGAGTTGGAACTGTTGGCGGCGCCGATCACGAGCAGCACGTCGACATCGCCGGCAACCGTCTTGACGGCGGCCTGCCGGTTCTGGGTGGCGTAGCAGATATCGTCGCGCGAGGGCCCCACGATCGTGGGGAACCGGCGCCGCAGGGCGTCGATGACGTCGCGCGTGTCGTCGACGGACAGCGTGGTCTGGGTCAGGTAGGCCACCTTGTCGGGGTCGGGGACGTCCAGGGCCTCGACCTCGGCCCCGTTGGCGATCACGATGATCCGGTCGGGCGCCTCGCCGAGGGTCCCGATGACCTCGTCGTGGTCCTCGTGCCCGATCAGGATGATCGAATAGCCCTCCCGGGCGTAGCGGATCGCCTCCAGGTGCACCTTCGTCACGAGGGGGCACGTGGCGTCGATGATCCGCAGGCCCCGCTGCAAGGATTCCTGCCGCACCGCCGGCGACACCCCGTGAGCGCTGAAGATGGCCGTCGCGCCCTCGGGGACCTCGCTCAGCTCGTCCACGAAGACGGCGCCCTTGGCCCGGAGCTGGTCCACCACGTGCCCGTTGTGCACGATCTCCCGTCGCACGTAGACGGGCGGACCGCAGACCTCCAGAGCCAGCTCCACGATATCGATGGCCCGCTCGACGCCCGCGCAGAATCCCCGCGGACCGGCGAGCACGATCTCGGCGATGGACCGCCCCATGACGCCCCCTTACCGGTCGAAGTAGAAGGCCACGCCGGCCATGCCGGTGTGCGCCTCGAACCCCTTGTTGGGAGTATCGATGTTGCCGTTGGATACGTGGACGAGCCGGTAGCCGGCGTAGATCGCGGCCCGATCGGTCACGAAGACCGAAGCGCCGGCGCCCGCGGCCAGCCAGAAGGCGACGTCCGAGTCGATCTCCCGCACACGGAGGTCCGTACCCCCGAACGCTCCCGCCGCCTCGACGTACGGCACCAGCCGGCCCAATGAGACGAAGTGGTAGCGCAGCACCGCGGCGAGCCCGGCGTAATAGGCATTCACAGGCTCAGTGTACCTCTGGAAGACCGGCCCGATGCCGACCTCGAAGGCTCCCCGGAACGGGCCCGGGCCGGCCGTGCCGAACGGCAGCAGCCCCAGCCGCGCCGACGCGTACCACAGCGACAAGCCGGTTTGCGTTCCGCCGCTCAGGTTCGACTGGGAGCCGCCGCCGCCTTCCCCGGACACCACCAGGGTGCCTTTCCGGAACACCTGCCCCGCCTCGAAGCCGGCGGCGGACCCCGCCAGCGCCGCGGTGAGCCCGAGCGCCAGCAGGAGCGCCCCGAGGACTCGGCTCATGGCTCGATGAGCACCTTCATGGCCTCGCCTCGGGCCATCAGGTCGAGGGCGTCGCCCACGTCCTCGAGCCGCATGCGATGCGTCAGCAGGCCGTCCGGGTTCAGCGCATTGGTCTCGAGCAATTCCACCGCCCGCCGGATCAGATCGGGCGTATGGTGAAACGCGCCGATCAGGGTTAGCTCTTCGTAGTGTACACGTCGCGTGTCGAGCGCCACCGTCGTGCCCGGCGCGCACCCTCCGAAGAATACCACGCTGCCTCCGCGGCCCACCGTCGCGACCGCCTGCTCCCACACCTCTGGCCGTCCGGTGGCGTCGATGGCCACGTCGGCCCCGCGCCCGTCCGCCAACGCCCTGAGGGCCGGAGCCGGATCGGCCATCGCCGTGATGTCGACACACTCGCCCAGCTTCAACCGCTTCACCTGCTCGAGCCGCCAGCCGGCTTTTCCGACGATGATGACCCGCGCGCCCCGGCCGGCGGCCACCATGCCGAGCAGGCAGCCCAGCGGGCCGTGACCGAAGATCACGACCGTCTGGCCGGATTCCAGGCTCGCCCGTTCGATGCCACCGAGCGCGCAGGCCAGGGGTTCCGCGAAGGCGGCCCGAGCCGCCCGGGTCCGGCCGTCCAGGCGGACCACGTTGCTGCGCACCAGACGGGCCGGCAGCGCGATCGCCTCGGCGTAGGCCCCGTTCACGAACAGCAGGTCCTCGCACAGGTTCGGACGGCCCTGCAGGCAGTACCGGCACGCGCCGCAGGGGGCGGAGTTGGCAGCCGTGACCCGATCGCCCTCCCGGAAGCTCGTGACCCCGGTGCCGACGGCGCTCACGACCCCCGCGAGCTCGTGGCCGAACACGGTCGGCACGCGCGGAATCATCACCGGGTGCCCGCGGCGCAGCGTCTTGACGTCCGTGCCACAGGTCAGGGCGGCCTCGATGCCGACCACGATCTCCCCAGGGCCGGGGCGAGGGTACGCCACGTCCTGGTAGCGCAGGTCACCCGGGCCGTGGAAGACGACCGCCCTCATGGCGTCACGTAGACCTTGAGGGCGTCGCGGGAACGCATCAGAGCCACCCCCTCGCGCAACCGCTCCAGCGGCACGCGATGCGTGTAGAGCCCGTCGACCGTGATCGTGCCGCTGGCTACGAGCCGGAAGGCCTCGGCCAGATCGGCGGGCGACGATGAGTACGTGGCCGTCACCGTCAGCTCCCGGTGATAGAGAGCGTCCAGACCCACGGGCAGGACGGGTTCCTCGCCACCCGCGAAGCAGTGGAGGCTTCCGCCGTCTCGTACCACCCCGGCGCCCCAGCTGAGGCCGCGGCCCGCCCCGCCCGTCAGGATCACGTGATCGGCCCCCCGGCCCTGGGACAGCCCGGCGATCGCCGCCGCGGCCGCCTCGGGGGCGAGCGCTTCCACACCCAGGCGACGGGCCAGATCCCGCCGATCAGCGCCCTCGTCCACGCCGACCACGGCCGCGCCGGCGCGGCGGAGCAGTCGCACGAAGAGGTGTCCGATGGAGCCGAGCCCCACGACGGCCACCGTATCGTCGGGCTGTGCGCCGGCCCGGCGCACGGCGCGCTGGCAGCAGGCCAGGGGCTCCACGAACGAGGCCTCCTCGTCGCTGAGGTGCGCGGGCAGCGTGAACGTCGCGTGGGCCACGTTGGGCGCCGGTACCCGCACGTACTCGGCGAAGCCGCCGGGATCCAGGTGGCTGGCCTTGAACGCCCGGCACATCGAGTGGCTGCCCCGGCGGCAGTAGTGGCACGTCCCGCAGGGGACGTGGTGGGCGACGACCACGCGATCGCCCACC
The DNA here is from genome assembly GCA_035709005.1 of Candidatus Methylomirabilota bacterium. NCBI lineage: Bacteria > Methylomirabilota (SeqCode) > Candidatus Methylomirabilota bacterium. Next base: position 68,020 of record DASTFB010000104.1, read on the forward strand.
GCCGGGGCGACGATGCCGGGCCCCGCTTCGATGACGTCGCCGACGACCTCGTGACCGAGGACGGCCGGGCTGGCGGTGGCCGGGGCCAGGATCTTCGCGATGTCCGAACCGCACAGCCCGCAGCCCCGTACCCTCAACAGCACCTCGCCGGGCCCGACCTCCGGGCGCGGCCACTCTTCGGTGGCCAGGCGTCCCCCGCCCCGAAAGACGGCAGCCTTCACGCGGCGCTCGGCTCCGGGCGCAGGCGGGCCGAGAGCCAGCAGCGCAGCGCGATCCCCAGCTTCCGGCGCGCGGGCACGGTGATCCGCGGGCCGAAGACCCGAAATTGCCGTGCCTCGATGGCCTGGAGCAACGCGAAATAGATCGAGCCCATGACCTCCGCCGCCACCAGGGTTCGGGCGTCCGACCGCGGGCGCGTGGAGCGCGCGCGACGGTAGAAATGATGGGCCCGGCCGGCCTGCCGCTCCATGAGCTGCACGAACGCCGGTGTGTAGCGACCCTGCCGGAGATCGTCCTCGCTCACGCCGAACGCGTGCAGGTCGGCCTGGGGCAGATAGACGCGCCCGGTCTGGGCGTCGCTGCCGACGTCGCGGAGAATGTTGGTGAGCTGCAGGGCAATCCCCAGGTTCACCGCGTAGTCGCGCGCCCGGGGGTCCGAGTAGCCGAAGATCTCGATGGCGGCCAGCCCCACCGCGGAGGCGACGCGGTAGCAATAGAGATAGAGGTCCTCGGCGCGCTCGTAGCGCACGCCGTCCAGGTCCATCTCGACGCCGTCGACGATCGCCTCCAGGGCCTCGCGCGGGATCGGAAAAGCCCCGACGGCCGCGGCCAGCTGCTGGGCAATGGGATGCTCCGGGCGGCCGTCCCTGCTGTAGCAGCGGGCGACCTCGCGTCGCCAGACCTGCAGCTCTTCCCGCAGCCGCGCGGGATCGGCTCCCCGCTGCGGGCCCAGGTCGGCGACGTCGTCGATGGTGCGGCAAAAGGCATAGACGGCGTAGAGCGCGTTGCGGCGCGCCCGGGGCAGCGTCAGGAACGCGTAGTAGAAGTTCGAGCGGCTGCGCCGGGTCAGCCGGGAGACGAGGTGCGTGGTGCTCATGGCACGTAGCCGTAACGGGTGAACCACTCCACGGCCTCTTTCAGGGCTTCGCGAGGATCGTTCTGGGGCAGCCCCAGCTCGCGCACGGCCTTGCCCGGGCTGAAGTACATTCGCTTGCGTGCCATCCGGACAGCGGTGAGCGACACCGCCGGCGTGCCCCGCCCCAGGCGCGCCGCGCTCTCCATGCCGGCGGCGGCGAGCCAGGCCAGCGCATAGGGGATGCGGAAGCGCGGCGGGCGCCGGCCGGTGATGTCGGCGAGCAGCTGAAAGATCTCGCTGAGCGACAGGTTGACGTGCCCCAGGATGTACTTCTCGCCCACCCGCCCCCGTTCCGCCGCCAGCAGGTGGCCGCGAGCGACGTCGCGGACATGCACGATGTTGAGCCCCGTGTCGAGCGAGGCGTACATTCGGCCGCACAGGAAATCCACCAGCATCTGGCCCGTGGGCGTGGGCTTGACGTCCCACGGTCCGACCGGCGCCGACGGGTTGACGACGACCACGGGCGCGCCGCTCCGCGCGAACTCGAGCGCGACCTGCTCGGCGAGGAACTTGGAGGCTTTGTAGGGGCCGACCATGTCGGCCAGCGACACCGGCGTGTCCTCGGTCCCGGGGCCGCCGTCCCGCGGGATGCCCAGAGCCCCGACCGTGGAGGTGTACACGATCCGGCGGGCACCCGCCTCGACGGCGGCGGCGAGCATGGCCCGCGTGCCCTCGACGTTGGTCTGGTACAGCTCGCGGGGATCGCGGGTCCACAGGCGGTAGTCGGCGGCCACGTGAAATACCGTCGCCACGCCGGCGGCGGCCCGGCGCAGGGAGACCGGGTCGCGGAGGTCGCCCTCGACGATCTCGACCGCGAGGCCGGCCAGGCTCCGGCGATCGGCCTGCCGGCGGGCCAGCACGCGCACGGTGGCGCCCGCCCCGAGCAGCTCGCGCACGACGTTGGCCCCGACGAATCCGGTGCCGCCGGTGACGAGGGCGTCAGGCATGGATCATTGAACAGGGCACGGGCACCCGGGCTGTCGCCACGCCCGTGCCCCGCCGGAACTGTCCGTGGCGATCATTCGCTTGGCCGATCTGAGTCGCGGCTCATGCAGGGCACGGGCACCCGGCCGGGGGAGTCCCGAGGGGGGCGTAGCCCCCTTCGGTTGAAAGTCGCCACGCCCGTGCCCCGCCGGAACCGTCCCTGGCGATCATTCGTTTGGCCGATCTGAGTCGCGGCTCATGCGCGCCAGGGTACCGAGCGCAGCGGCCACCGTCCGGAGCGCGGCGTCGGCGCCGCGCCCCAGGGCCAGGGCGTCGGCGATGGCGCGAGGACGGGCCAGCGCGGCGCGCAAGGCCTGGCCCGGGCGCACCCGGCCCCCGGCGTCGACGAGGGCCGCGACGTCGGCGGGGATCGCCTGTTGCGCCGTGTCCGAGACTGCCCGGACGACGGCCACGCGGCGCCCGGCGCCACGCGCCCACTCCACGATCGGCGCCGATTCCATGTCCACCGCCACGGCGCCCGTCTCCATCCACAGACGGGTCTTGATTGCCGCGGTCTGCGCCACCTCGGCCACCGTGAGCAGCGCGCCGCGCCCGTGAAGCGCGGGGATGGTATCGACCTCGTGGCGAACGCCCGCCGGGCCGATGACGACCCGGGGGATCACGAGATCGCCACGCCGGAGCCCGGGATCCAGCGCGCCGCAGGCCCCGGCAGAGACGACCAGCGCGGACGCCGCCAGACAGGCGTCCGCCGCCCGTGTGGCCAGCAGGTCGGCGCGGAGCCCGACGCACATGACCTCGATGGCTCCGCTGCGGTAGTGCGGCCAGGTGGCGTCGGCGGCGGGGGCCAGGCGCAGGTGATGGGCGAGACGGTGGGCCTCGACCTCGACAGCGGTGAGGACCAGCACGGGCATCACGCCGGTTGGGATTTCCCCTTCCGCTGCCGCCACGCTTCGTACGAGGCTCCGGCGGCCGTGTCGCGTCCGGTGAAGCGGATCGTCCGGACGTCGGCGTAGCGCACGGTATGCGAGGCGCCGCCAGGATCGAACACCATCAGATACGGGTCGGCCGCGTCCCGATCGCGGTTGTAGACGTAGCCGGTCAGGGAGCGGCCGTCGGCCAAGACGATGGTGACGTCGCCCCGGTAGTCGAAGGCGAGGTCGATCACCTGGGCCAGCGTGACCTCGCCACCGACGCGGGGAGCCCAGCCCTCCAGCGACCGCTCTTCGGGCATCGACTCAGAGACGCCCGGTGACGGTCGCCACGACGGCCTGCCGGAAGCCCCGCCAGGAGGCGAACGTGTAATCGACCGCCGTGGGCTCGTGGCCGCAGTGCACCATGCAGTCCCGGCACTTGGGATTGCCGCTGCGTCGTCCATACTGCTCCCACTGCGTCGTCTCCATCAGCTCGCGAAAGCTCGCCGCATAGCCTTCCTGCAGGAGGTAACAGGGACGCTGCCAGCCGAAGAGGTTGTAGGTGGGATTGCCCCACGGGGTGCACTCGAAGTCCAGCTTGCCCATGAGGAATTTCAGGAACAGGGGCGACTGGTTGAAGCGCCAGCCGCGGCGGGGGCGCTCGAGGATGGCCGAGAACAGCGCGTGGGCTCGTTGCCGGGCCAGAAAATGCTCCTGATCGGGCGCCTTGGTGTAGCTGTAGCCCGGCGAGATCATCATGCCCTCCACGCCCAGGTCCATCATGGCGTCGAAGAATTGACGGACGCGCGCGGGATCGGCCCCGTCGAAGAGCGTCGTGTTGGTAGTGACCCGGAAGCCGCGCTGCAGTGCCGCCCGGATGGCGGCCAGGGCCGTCTCGTACACGCCCTCGCGGCAGACCGCGTCGTCGTGCTCGGGACCCAGCCCGTCGAGGTGGACGCTGAACGAGAAGTACCTGGCCGGCTCGAACACGCCCTCCCGCAGCCGCTGCTCGAGGAGGAGCGCGTTGGTGCAGAGGTACACGTATTTCTTGCGCCGGATCAGCTCGCGGACCAGCGTCCCGATCTCGGGATACATCAGCGGCTCGCCACCCGGGATAGAGACCATCGGGGCGCCGCACTCGTCCACGGCGCGGAGGCACTCGTCCACCGTCAGGTGGCGCCGCAGGATGTGGGCCGGATACTGGATCTTGCCGCAGCCGGCGCAGGCCAGATTGCAACGGAACAATGGCTCCAGCATCAACACCAGCGGATAGCGGGTGCGCCCCGCCAGTTTCTGCCGAAGCACGTAGCTTCCCACGGTCCACATCTGGGAGAGGGGAACGCTCATGTCATCCTCGGGCCCGCCGTAGTATACCGCCGCCCCCCCACGCGTGTTACCATCCCGTTCGTGACGGGCCTCGATCGCGCCATCGCCCGCGCCCAGGAACATCTGCTCGCCCGTCAAGCCGACGATGGTCACTGGGTCGGTGAGCTCGAAGCAGACACCACCATCACCGCCGAGTATCTGCTGTTCTGTCACCTCTTCGACCGGGTGAACCGCGAGCGGGAGGCCAAGGCCGTGCGCTATCTGCGGCGCCGGCAGCGTCCCGACGGCGGCTTCGACCTGTTCGAAGGCGGGCCCACGAACCTGTCGGCCACGATCAAGGCCTACTTCGCCATGAAGATGGCCGGGGTTCCCGTCGACGATCCGGCCATGGCGAAGGCCCGCGGACAAATCCTGGCGATGGGGGGTCCCACCCGGGCCAACGTGTTCACCAAGATCCAGCTGGCGCTCTTCGGCGAGTACGACTGGAACGGCGTGCCGGCGATGCCGGTGGAGATCATGCTCTTGCCCCCGCCGTTCTTCCTCTTCAACATCTACGAGGTCTCGTACTGGTCGCGCACGGTCATCGTCCCCCTGCTCATCATCATGGACCGCAAGCCGGTGCGCTGGCTGCCGCCCGAGCTGAGCCTGGACGAGCTGTGGCCGGTGCCACGCGAGCGGGCCAGCCTGCGCTTTCCCCGCGTGCCCCGTCCCTTCGCGTGGCGCGATCTGTTCTGGAAGAACTTCTTCATCGCCGTCGACGATGGCCTCAAGATCTGGGAGCGCTTCTCGCCCCGGCCGTTCCGGCGGCGAGCCGTCGACGCTGCGCGCCGGTGGCTGGAAGAACGCATGGCCGTGCCGGGTGGCCTGGGCGGCATCTATCCGGCCATGGCGAACTCCGTCCTGGCGCTGCGGGTGCTGGGGTACCCGGACGACCACCCGCTGGTGCGCGGCCAGCTCAAGGAGATCGAGGCCTGGGCGGTGGAGACGGCCGACGAGCTGCATTTTCAGCCGTGCGTGAGCCCGGTCTGGGACACCGGGCTGAGCATCTACACGCTGGTCGAGAGCGGGCTGGCCCCCGATCATCCCGCCCTGCGCCGGGCGGTCGAGTGGCTGCTGGATCGGCAGATCCTGGTCCCGGGAGACTGGCAGGTGAAGCGTCCCTACGTGCGGCCGGGCGGCTGGCCGTTCCAGTACCACAACGATTTCTACCCGGACCTCGACGACACCGCCGTGGTGCTGATGGCCCTGGAGAAGCTGTCCGGGCTGGACGACGATCGGGTCCGGGCCGCCAAGGAGCGCGGACTGGGCTGGTTCCTGGGCATGCAGGGCCAGGACGGAGGCTGGGCCTCCTTCGACGCCGACAACGACCGGCTCTATCTGAACAACATCCCGTTCGCCGATCACGGCGCCTTGCTGGATCCCTCCACGGAGGACCTCACGGGTCGCGGCCTGGAGCTGCTCGGCACCTACGGCTACGGCCGCGACTTCGAGCCGGCCACCCGCGCGCTGGAATTCCTCAAGCGCCGGCAGCGCCACGACGGCGGCTGGTTCGGCCGCTGGGGCGTCAACTACGTCTACGGGACGTGGTCGGTGCTGCGCGGGCTGCGCGCCATCGGCGAGGACCTGGGCCAGGATTACGTGCAGCGCGCCGTCCGGTGGCTGGAGCGCTGCCAGAACTCCGACGGCGGGTGGGGCGAGACCTGCGAGAGCTACGACCGTCCCGAGCTGGCCGGACGGGGCGAGTCGCTCCCGTCGCAGACGGCGTGGGCCTTGCTGGCCCTGCTGGCGGCGGGCCGGACCCGCGGGCCCGTCGTGGAGCGCGGCATCGCTTACCTCCTGGCCACTCAGCGCGACGACGGCTCCTGGGAGGACCGATTCTGGAACGGCACCGGCTTCCCGCGCGTCTTCATGCTCAAGTACCACCTGTACGCCAAGTACTTCCCGCTCTGGGCACTGGGGGTCTATCGCGCCCACCTCGATGACTGATCCCCGGGTGTCGGTAGTGCTGCGTCCGCTCGACCGTCTGGGCGCCGCCGTCATCGCCGTCGTCGACTCCCTCGGCCGTTTCGGCACCTTCCTGGCGATGGCGCTGATCACCCTGCTGAGCCCCCCGTTCAAGGTCGGGGCGCTCATCGGCCGCCTGCACTACATCGGGTATCGCTCGCTGTTGATCATCGTCCTCACCGGCGCCTTCACCGGAATGGTCCTGGGCCTGCAACTGCACCTGACCCTGAGCCGGTTCGGGTCCGAGGCCTTCCTGGGTCCGGCCGTCGCCCTGGCCCTGATCCGCGAGCTGGGGCCGGTGCTGGCCGCGCTGATGATCACCGGCCGGGCCGGCTCCGCGCTCACCGCCGAGATCGGCATCATGCGGATCACCGAGCAGATCGACGCGTTGACGGTGATGGCGCTGAGCCCCTTCCGCTACCTGGTCGCGCCCTCTCTCCTGGCCGGGTTACTGAGCTTCCCCCTCCTGACCGTCATCTTCGACGTGGTCGGACTCTTCGGGGGCTACCTGGTCGGCGTGGAGCTGCTCGGGTTGTCGGCGGGAACCTACTTCGGAGAGATGCAGTCCTTCGTGCGGATGGACGACATCATGACGGGATTCTGGAAGTCGGTGGCGTTCGGGATCGTGGTGACCTGGGTCTGCACCTACAAGGGCTACTACGTCGGGCACGGCGCCGAGGGCGTGGCGCGGGCCACCACCCAGGCCGTGGTCCTGTCCTCGGTGCTCATTCTGCTGTGGGACTACTTCATGGGCTCGGTGCTGCCCTGACGTGATCACCGTCGAGAACCTCACCAAGAGCTTCGCCGGGCAGCCTGTTCTGAAAGGCCTCGACCTCGAGGTCCCCACCGGCTCCATCACCATCGTGATCGGTCGCAGCGGCGGCGGCAAATCGGTGTTCCTCAAGCACCTGCTGGGCCTGATGCGTCCGGACGCCGGCCGCGTTCTCGTCGACGGCGTGGACCTCACTGCGCTGTCGGCGCGGGCCCTGGACCGGATCCGGGCCCGCTACGGCGTGGTGTTCCAGGGCGGCGCGCTCTTCGATTCCATGACGTGCGGGGAGAACGTGGCCTTCCCCCTGCGCGAGAAGCTGCGGCTGTCCCGGGCCGACCTGGCGGCCCGGGTGGAAGCGGCGCTGGGCCAGGTCGGGCTGGAAGGCGTGGGGGGCAAGTATCCGGGCGAGGTTTCGGGCGGGATGCGCAAGCGGGTGGCCATCGCGCGCGCGCTGGTGACCGAGCCCGAGATCATCTTCTTCGACGAGCCGACCACGGGGCTGGACCCCGTCCTGGTCAACAACATTCACCGCCTGATCCTGGCCCTGCACCGGCAGTTCAAGTTCACCGCCGTGATGGTGAGCCACGAGATCCCCGAGATCTTCGAGATCGCCGACACCGTGGCCATGCTGCACGAGGGGCGTATCGTAGAGGTGGGACCGCCCCGGGCCATCCAGGAATCGGCCAACCCGGTGGTGAACCAGTTCATCCGCGGCGAAGGCAGCGGTCTCTAGGAGGACGTGACGATGGAGCGACGGGGCGTGAACATCGCGGTCGGGCTGTTCGTCGTCCTCGGCTTGTTGGCGATGGCCTACCTTTCGATTAAACTCGGCAGAGTCACGCTCCTGCCGGGCGGCGGCTACGAAGTGTTCGCGGACTTCCCGTCCGTGGGTGGCCTTCGTCACGGGGCCTCGGTGGAGATCGCCGGCGTCGAAGTGGGGCGGGTGGAGTCAATCGGGTTGGCCGAAGACTACCAGGCGCGCGTGGTCCTCCGCATGAACGCCGGTGTCCAGCTTCAGGAGGACGCCATCGCCTCGATCAAGACCAAGGGGCTGATCGGCGAGAAGTTCATCCGCATCAGTCCGGGAGCGTCCGACAAGCTCGTCCCCGCGAACGGCCGGCTCCGGGAGGTCGAGTCTCCCGTCGATCTCGAGGAGCTCATTTCCAAGTATGTCTTCGGCAAGGTGTAGCCAGGCAAGATAGGAGGCTCATGGCATGACATCCGTGGCCAATCGACTCGTCCTGGCGCTCGCGCTCGCCCTGGCGCTGGCCTCTCCGGCGCTGGCCGGCCCGCCGACCGACCAGCTCCGGAGCCACGTCGATCGAGTGATCAAGACGCTGGAAGATCCCCAGCTCAAGCAGGAGAGCAAGGCCCTGGAGCGGCGAACGACGGTCCGCCGCATCGCGGACGAGATCTTCGACTTCGGGGAGACGGCCAAGCGCTCGCTGGGTCGCCACTGGCAGGCCCGGACGCCGGCCGAGCGTGAGGAGTTCGTCCAGCTCTTCGCCGATCTCCTCGAGCGCTCCTACATCTCCAAGATCGAGCTGTTCAACGGCGAGCGCGTGACCTACACCGGCGAGACCATCGACGGCGATGTAGCCACGGTCCGCACGCGCCTCATCACCAAGCAGTCTACCGAGATTCCGGTCGACTACCGGATGCTCAAGCGGGGTGACCGCTGGCTCGTGTACGACGTCATCATCGAGGGCGTGAGCCTGGTAGGGAACTACCGTACGCAGTTCAACAAGATCATCCAGACCTCCTCCTATCCGGAGCTCATCAAGAAGATGAAGGGCCGGCAGGAGGAGCTCAAGGGACAGGAGAAAAAGAAGACATGAGCAAGGCCGCTCATCTGCGCGCGCTCCTCGCGCGCCCCGGGCTGGTATCGGCCGTGGGGGCCCACGATGCCCTCAGCGCCAGGCTGATCGAGGCCGCGGGGTTCCCCATCGTGTGGTCCTCCAGCTTTACGGTGTCGGCCGCCCAGCGGGCCATGCCCGACGTGAATCTCCTGACCATGACCGAGACGCTGGAAGCGGCCCGGCATCTGAACAACGCCGTGGCCGTGCCCGTCATCGCCGACTGCGACAACGGCTACGGCAACGCCGTCAACGTGGTGCGGACGGTGGAGGAGTACGAGCGGGCTGGGATCGCCGGGCTCTGTCTGGAGGACAACATCTTTCCCAAGACGTGCAGCCTCTACCCGGGCGTCCGGCGCGAGCTGGCCTCGGTGGAGGAGCACGCCGGCAAGATCCGGGCCGCCAAGCGGGCCCAGCGGGACCCGGCCACGCTCGTCATCGCCCGCACCGAGGCCTTGATCGCCGGGTGGGGCCAGCAGGAAGCGCAGCGGCGGGCGCGTGCGTACGCCGAGGCCGGCGCCGACATGATCCTCGTCCACTCCAAGGCCCCCACCGCGGCCGAGGTGCTGGAGTTCATGCGCCACTGGGACCGCCCCACGCCCATCGTGGTCGTGCCGACCCTGTACCCGACGGTGCGGTGGGAGGAGCTGGAGCAGGCCGGCGTCAAGCTCGTCATCTGGGCCAACCAGGTGCTCCGCGCCTCCGTCAAGGGCATGCAGGACACGCTCACGGTGCTGGGCCGCGAGCGGCGGCTCGACGCCCTCGCCCCGCACATCGTCACGCTCGAGGAGATCTATCGCCACGTGGGCGTGGAGGACTTCAAGCGGATCGAGAACGAGTTCCTGCCCCGCGGCGTGTCCGACGTCCACGCCGTGATCATTGCCGCCGGCTCCGGCAAGTCGCTGCTCCCGCTCACCGAGGATCGCCCCAAGTGCATGCTGGACATCAAGGGGCGCACGATCCTGGAGCGCCAGCTGGAGACCCTCCGGGCCAGCGGCGTCCACGACATCGCCGTCGTCCGCGGCTATCGCAAGGAAACGGTGGTGGCCCCAGGGGTCCGCTTCTACGACAACGACCGCTTCGAGGAGACCGGCGAGCTGGCCTCCCTGCTGGCCGCCGAGCCCGAGCTGCACGGCCGCCTGCTCTTCCTGTACGCCGACGTGCTCTTCGAGCGGGCCCTGCTCGAGCGCCTGCTCCGCGCCGAGGGCGACATCGTCATCGCCGTGGATCGGACCTGGGTGGACCAGCGGGACCGGCTGCTGCCGCTGGCCAAGCCCATCGATCTCGTGGTCACCAGCGATCCGCCCCGCCCCGGGCACCGGTCGCTCGGTGACGACGCGCAGGACTCGCTCGTACGGATCGGCCAGCGCGTGCCGCCCGAGGCGGCCACGGGCGAGTTCGTGGGGCTGGCTGCGTTCTCGCCTCGGGGGGTGGAGGCGATGCGGGAGGCGTACCGGCAGGCGCTTGCCACGGGCGGCGGCCGTGTTCACGAAGCGGAGAGCCTGGGTCAGGCCGCCTTCACGGACCTGCTGCAGATCCTGGTCGAGGGCGACCACCGGGTCACCTGCGTGAGCACGTGGAAGGGCTGGCTGGAGATCGATACCTTCGAAGACTACCAGCGCGCCTGGGCGGAGATCCGCGCGTAGTGACGGGCGACGACTTCGCGGCGCTGCTGGACGGCCGGGGCTTCGACTTCTTCGCGGGCGTCCCCTGCTCGCTCATCGCCGACGTCATCGCCGCGCTCGAGCGTCACCCTCGGCTTCCCTACCTGGCGGCCGTCCGTGAGGACGTGGCGGTCGGCGTGGCGGGCGGCGCCTGGCTGGGGGGCCGCCGCCCGGCCGTCCTCATGCAGAACTCCGGGCTGGGCACGAGCCTCAACGCCCTGGCGTCCCTGTCCCTCATGTATGGCTTCCCGGCGCTGCTGCTGGTCACCTGGCGGGGCTGGCGTGGAGAGGATGCGCCCGAACATCTCTTGATGGGCGAGATCTCGCCCCGACTGCTGGAGTTACTCGGCATTCCCCACCGCGTGCCCTCGGCCGCGTCGCTGACGGCCGACGTCGACTGGGCACGCCGTGAGATGGACGCTCGGAGCCGGCCCGTCGCGCTCCTCGTTCCCCCGGGAATCTTCGCGGGAGACTCCCACGGTCGTCACACCCCGCGCGAACGGGGAGGTCTGGAGGGGGCGGTCCCCGCCCCCTCCAGTAATAAGCCAACCACTGGAGCAGGCCTCCAACCGTATGCCGAAGGCGCCAAGGCGCTCACGCCCAAAATCTCCCGCATGCAGGCGATCGCGGCGGCCGTCAAGGAGTTGGGCAACGAGCCGGTCGTGCACGCCAACGGTTATCCCTCCCGCGAGTCCTGCGCCGTGGCGGATCGCCCGCAGAACTTCTACATGATCGGCTCCATGGGTCTGGCCGCGCCGATCGGTCTGGGGTTGGCGCTGGCCCGGCCCGACCGTCGTGTCGTCGTCTTCGACGGCGACGGCAATCTGCTCATGGCGCTGGGCGTCCTGGCCAACGTGGCGGCCGTGGCTCCGACGAACCTCGTGCACTGCGTGTTCGACAACCAGATCTATGGCTCGACCGGCAATCAGCAGTCCGTCTCGGGACAGGTGAGGCTGGACGCGCTCGCCGCCGCCGCCGGTTACCGGCGCGTGGCGGCCGTGGCCGAGGCCGAAGCGGTGAGCCGGGCCATCCGCGACATGCTGGGCGCCAACGGCCCCCACTTCCTGCTCGTGAAGGTCACCGACGAACAGGCCAAGGTGCCGCGGATCCCGCATTCGCCGGAAGAGATCCGTGACCGCTTCCGGGCCAGCGTGCTGCGCCCGTGAAGGCCATCATCCTGGCCGCGGGAGTGGCCCGCCGCCTGGCGCCCCTGACCGACCGCACCCACAAATGTGTGCTCCCCGTGGGCGAGCGGCCCCTGCTCACCCGGATGCTCGTGGCCCTGGAGTCGGTCGGCGTCGAGGAGACGGTCCTGATCGTCGGGCACTGCGCGGACCAGGTGCGGGAGGTCGCGGGTCGCCGGACCGGGCGCATGCCCGTCCGCTACGTCGACAATCCCCTGTACACGAAGGGCTCGGCCCTGTCTCTTCAGACGGCCCGCGCGCACCTGCTGGAGCCGGCCCTGGTGATGGACGCCGACGTCCTGTTCCCCCGCGAGTTCCTCCGGCGCTTGCTGGCGGCGCCGGCACCGAGCGCGTTCCTCATCGATCGCGGGTTCCGGGACACGGGCGAGGAGGTCAAGCTTTACACGCGCGGAGACCGCGTGATCGCCCTGGGGAAGAAGGTGGTGCCCGACGCCTGGGACGTGGTGGGTGAGGGCGTGGGCTTCTTCAAGTGTGGCGCCGAGGCCGGCCCCGACCTCGTCTGCCTGCTCGACCGCGTCATCGCCGAGTCCGATGGCCTGGCGGAATACGAGGACGCCCTGAACCTGCTGGTGCAGCGCCGTCACATCGGCTGGGCCGACGTCACCGGGCTGCCGTGGACGGAGATCGACTTCGCCGAGGACCTGCGGCGGGCGCGGGACGAGGTGTTGTCGAAGATCCTGCGTCTCGACAGCGCGTGACGCCGAGCGCGGCCCTCTATCTCGCCGATTCCCGTGACGTGGGACCCGCGCTGGCCGATGTGGCCGGCCGTCCCCTGGCGTTTCGCGCCGTCGTGGGAGCGGTCCGGACCGGGTGCCAGCGCGTGTTCGTGCCGGCGCAGCTCCGCCAGCGCCCTTTGGCCCAGGCCGTGGCGGCCTCTCCCTCGGCGCGGGCGGCGGTCGTGTGGCTGGAGCCGGGAGTGGCGCCACCCGTGGGACCGCTGCTCCTGCTCCCCGCGACCGCGTTGATCCCGAGCGATGGCCTGCAGGCGCTGCTGGCCGCGGCGCCGACCGCCGTCCTGGCGGCGTCCCGCGACAGCGGCGTCCCGGCCATCGCGGCCCGCTCGACGCTGGTCCCGGCGCTGTGGGCCTCCATCGTGGCCGCCCGGCCGCTGGCCGACACGCTGCTGCGAGCGCTGAAGGACGAGCCGCGCCTGACGGTCGTGGAGGCGGGGTGGTGCACGCGTGTCACGTCGAGCCAGGGCCGGGCGGAAGCCGAGGCGCGCCTGGACGCCGAGCTGCTCACGCCGATCGATACGCCCCTCGACGTCCTGTTTCACCGCCGGCTGTCGCGCCCGCTGAGCCGGCTCGCCGTGCGCTGGCAGATGACCCCCAATCAGGTCACCCTGCTCAGCCTCATCGTGGGCCTGGGGGCCGCCTGGTGCTTCGGGCAGGCGGACCTGGCGCTGGCGCTGCTCGGGTTCGCCCTCTACGCCGTCGCCGTGGTCCTCGACCACGTCGATGGCGAGATCGCCCGCGTGACCCTCACCGAGTCATCGTTCGGAGCCAAGCTCGACGTCGCCGTGGACACGGCCATCCACGCGCTGCTGGTGATGGCGATGGGCGGGGCGGCCCAGCGGGTCGCCGGCGGAGGCGCGGCGCTGTCCGGCAGCGCGGCCGCGCTCGGCGTGATCGCCAGCGCCCTGATGACCCGGGCGGCGCCCCCGGCCGCGGGAGGGATCGGCGCGCTGCTGAACGCGCTGAGCAATCGTGGCGGCTTCTACACGATGCTCGTGCTCTTCGTGACCGGGCTGGCCCTGCTGCCGTCGGCGTTGCCGGCCTTCATGGTGGCCGTGGCCGCCGGCTGCCACGCCTTCTGGCTCGGCCGCCTGGCCTATGGGCTGACTCAGCGCCGCCGGCCGAAGACGGAGCGGAAGCCGAAGTAGGCGACGGCATCCTTCATATCGGACACGAAGCGCCCGAGCCAGCTCATGGACGGGTCGGTCACGTACTCCAGCGTGAGACTCACGCGCTCCTCGCCCTCGCCGAGCGGGGTGATGGCGTGCCACAGCGTGTCACCGTTGAAGAGGACCACGGTGCCCGGATCCGTGGCCAGGCGAAGCTCGTGCGGCTCGCGCTCGGGCTGTCCGCGGAAGGGCTGGCAGACCAGCCGGCTGGACGAGCGGTCGAGCAGGCCCACCAGCACCGTGTAGCGGGCGCCACGGTAATACGACGTATCGTAGTGGAATCCGATGTGATCGCCGGGCTCCGTGTAGAAATAGAGCGCGCAGGCGTGGGGGTCGCGGGGCGGGCAGCAGGCCAGTGGCTGCCCGGTGATCCGGCGCAGGAGATCGAGCAAGGCCGGTGAGCGATACAGGGCGACGATGGCCGGCGCCTGCCGGACGAGGGTGAAGGCGCTGACGCTGCCCCCTTTCTTGACGCGGGGGACGTAGTTGCGATGCACGGCCGGCCGCACCCGCTCGACCTCGGCGGCGAAGGCCTCGATGAGCAAGGGCGGCAAGCACCGTTCGAGGTGGACGAACTGGTTCTGGCGCCAGTACTCGGCGCGGATGGCCTCCGCGTCCAGGGCGCTCACGGCGCGCGCCACCTCCGCCTCGACCTGATCCGGCTCCACTCTGCGTTCTAGCACTGGCGCCTCCGACCCGCGCCTATGTTACACTGGCCAGTGCACCCGCTCTTTTGCAGCAGGTCAGCGTCGACGGTCTCCAGGAGGGCACCCGTGGCGGCGGTTCGAGTGGCGATCATCGGCGTGGGGAACTGCGCGTCGTCCCTCGTCCAGGGAGTTGAGTTCTATCGCAACGCCCCCGAGAACGGCTTCGTGCCCGGTCTCATGCATCCTCGACTGGGCGACTACCACGTCGGCGACATCGAGTTCTCGGCCGCCTTCGACATCGACGAGCGAAAGGTCGGGCGCGATCTGGCCCAGGCCATCTTCGAGGCGCCCAACAACACCGTGCGCTTCGCCGAGGTGAGCCCGCTCGGCGTGCCGGTCCACCGCGGCATGACGCATGACGGCCTGGGGACCTACCTCGGCCAGGTGATCCGCAAGGCGCCGGGCGCGACCGCCGACATCGTGGGGATCTTGCGCGACACGCGCACCCACGTGGTGGTGAACTTCCTGCCGGTGGGCAGCGAGATGGCCACCAAGTGGTACGTGGAGCAGGTGCTGGAGGCGGGCTGCGCCTTCGTCAACTGCATCCCCGTCTTCATCGCCCGCGAGGCCTACTGGCGACGCCGCTTCGAGGAGCGCGGGCTGCCCGTGGTGGGCGACGACATCAAGTCCCAGCTGGGCGCGACCATCGTGCACCGGGTCCTGGCCCGCCTGTTCATGGACCGGGGCGTGCGTCTGGAGCGGACCAGCCAGCTCAACTTCGGAGGCAACACCGACTTCTACAACATGCTGGAGCGCGAGCGCCTGACCTCCAAGAAGGTCTCCAAGACGGACGCCGTGCGCTCGCAGTTCACGCACGAGGTCCCGGCCGACGACGTCCACATCGGTCCCAGCGACTATGTGCCCTGGCTCCAGGACCGGAAGTGGGCGCACATCCGCCTGGAGGGCCGGAGCTTCGGCGACCAGCCCATCAGTGTCGAGCTCAAGCTGGAAGTCTGGGACTCGCCGAACTCGGCCGGCGTCGCCATCGACGCCATCCGCTGCGCCAAGCTGGCCCTGGATCGCGGGCTCAAAGGCGCGTTGCTGGCGCCCTCCGCGTACCTGATGAAGTCCCCGCCCGAGCAGTGGGCTGACGACATCGCCCACCAGCGGCTGGAGCGATTCATCGGAGGCGAAGAGTAGCGCCGTTGGCAGTGAAGGACCCCACCGGTCGCCTCCTGGGCTCCCTCGTCCGGGTCGCCTGCGCCGTTCCCACCTTCACCGTCGCGCTGGCCTGGCTCCTGGCCGCGGCCTCCGTCTGGTACGCCGTCAACAACCTGGGGCTGGCCACCTCCACGCGGGCCCTGCTGCCCCAGGGCCTCTCCTACGTCGAGCGCTTCGTCGAGTACGACCGCGAGTTCGGCGAGCTGGACGACCTGGTCATCGTCGTGGAAGCCCGCTCGCTGCCCGAGACCACCGCGTACGCCACCCGGCTGGTGCGAGAGCTGCGCATGCGCGAGGTCCCCCTGAACCGCGTCGCCTACCGGATCGACCCCAAGCAGTTCGAGGGTCGGGCCCTCCTGTACCTGGGCAAGGACAAGCTGACCGAGATCCGCGACCGGATCTTCGACTACCAGGAGTTCATGGAGGCCTTCGCGAGCCGCCCGACCCTGGACCGGCTCATCGAGGGACTGGCCACCCAGGTCGCCGGGGCCTTCGTCACCGGCTTCCTGGACCTCGGGCTCGGTCCCACCGCCGGCCCCAGCGACTTCCGGTTCATCGAGGACCTCGTCACCCAGGTCTCGACCCGAATCGACAAGCCGGCCCCCTATCGTTCGCCCTGGGGGGCGCTCTTCTCGGCCGAGGAGGATCCGAGCGCCGGCTACTTCCTCTCCGACGACCAGCGGCTGCTCTTCATCCTGGCCGAGCCGGCGACCGCGACGGGCAGCTTCACCGGGAACCGGCAGGCCATCGAGGCGACCCGGGGGGTCATCGCGTCCCTGCGACCGCAGTTCCCGTCCGTCAACGTGGGGGTGACCGGCAAGCCGGCCCTGTCCAACGACGAGATGACCACGGCGTTCGACGACAGCCAGAAGGCGACGATCCTGGCGTTCGCCCTCACCCTGTTGCTGCTGCTCCTCGGCTTCCGTCGGCTGGGCAAGCCGATCCTCATGCTGGGCGTGCTGGCCGTCAGCCTGGCCTGGTCGATCGGCGTGGTCACCGTGGTCATCGGGCACCTCTCGCTGTTCTCCGTCATGTTCATCTCGATCGTCATCGGCATCGGCATCGACTACGGGATCTACTTCCTGTTCCGCTACGAGGAGGAGCTCTTCCTGGGACGGGGCCTGGCCGAGGCGCTCGAGATCACCGCGGTCCGCAGCGGGCCGGGCATGCTGCTGGGCGCGGTGACGGCGGCGGGCAGCTTCTACGTGCTGGCCCTCACCGACTTCCGCGGGCTCCAGGAGCTGGGCATCGTCTCCGGCACCGCCATTCTCCTGTCCTGGCTGGCCATGATGACCGTCTTTCCCGCCGCCCTCATGGTGGTGGACCGGCGCCGCGCGAGCGCGTCCCTCCGCTCGATGCCCCGGGCGCTGGAGCTCGAGCGCGCCGGGGTGCCCCTGCTCGACGTGGTGGCGGCCCATCCCCGGACGGTTCTGGCGCTGACGGTGATCGTCAGCGTCGTCTCGGTGTGGGGGCTCTCCGGCCTGCGCTTCGACTACAACCTGCTCAACCTGCAGGCCAAGGGCACGGAGTCGGTGACCTGGGAAAAAAGGGTCCTGGGGGCGGCCCATCGGTCGGGGTTCGCGGCGCTGGCCAGCGCGGATACGCTGGACGAGGTGCGGCGCAAGCAGGCCGCCTTCACCCGCCTCGGGAGCGTTTCCGAGGTGGATTCGGTGCTGCTGCTGATCCCCGAGGACCAGGACGAGAAGCGCAAGATCATTTCCGACTTCGCGCCTCTGGTGGCGCCGGTCCGGGTGAGCCGGCCGCTTCCCCTGGACCTCGAGCGCCTGACCCGCTCGCTCCAGACGCTGCGCCGGCGACTCGGCATCGCCGCCAACGAGGCGCCCCCCGGCGAGGCCAAGGAGCGTCTCGGCCGGCTCAACACCCGTCTCGATGAGCTCCTGCGCCGCTTGCGCCAGGGGGATCGCGAGACCCTGGAGCCGGCCCTCACCCATCTGCAGCAGCAGCTGTACGGCGACTTCCTCCGCAACTTCCAGCGCCTGCAGGCCAACCTGGCGCCCCGGCAGGTGGGCCTGGACGACCTGCCCGTCGAGATCCGCAAGAAGTTCGTCAGCGACCGCGGACGGTTCTTGCTCCAGATCCACCCGGCGGTGGACATCTGGGACCGTGAAGGGGCCCGGCGCTTCGTCGAAGAGCTCCGGACGGTCGACGCCGACATCACCGGAACGCCGATCATCACCTTCGAGGCCATCCGCCTGATGGAGCGCGCCTGCAAGCAGGGCACGGTGTACGCGATCGGCCTGGTGGCCCTGATGACCGCGATCACGATCCGGCGCTGGCGAGAGACGCCACTGGCCCTGTTGCCGCTGGGGCTGGGGCTGTTGTGGACGTTCGGCCTGATGTCCTTCCTCCATCTCAAGGTGAACCTGGGCAACATCTTCGCCATCCCCCTCATCCTGGGCGCGTCCACCGAGTTCGGCACCAACATCGTGATGCGCTTCATGGAAGGCAAGCGGGACTACGAGGGGCCCCTGGTGGCGCGGAGCACGGTGATGGCGGTCCTCTTCAACGGTCTCACCACGATCGTGGGCTTCGGCAGCCTGATGCTGGCCCACCACCGCGGGATCTTCGGCCTGGGCCTCCTGCTCACCCTGGGAATGGTCGCCAGCCTGGTGGCGGCCCTGGTCGTGCTCCCGGTGCTCCTGCGGATGGTTCGGCAGATCCGCATCGCGCGTCACCTCCGCCGGTTGGCTCTCGCGGTGGTGAGGCAGGCCGCCGCCTCGGAGGAGGCGACGGCACGCAGCGAGAACCAGCGCGTCCGCTAGTCGAGCGCCGTCGTCGACGAGGCGCCGTCGACGAAGGCCGCCAGCATCCCGTCGGCGCAGATGCGGCGCGCCGTGATAGCCCGGCGCAGGGCCAGCCGCCCGCGGGCCTGCTCCTCATCGGTCACGGCCAGGCGCTCGAGCAACCGCACGGCACGGGCCGCGTGGTCGCCCTCGACCTCCATGTGGACGGTGTAGAACTCCAGCGCCGCGCGGTCGACCCCGTAATGCTTTTCCAGGGCCTGCGCCATGCGCTCCATGTGCACCGGGTTGATGGACTCGGTGGCGATGTTGCCGCCGCAGAGCGCCTCCAGCGGGGACGTGCGCTGGAGCAGGAACAACTCGTTCTTCTCGATGATGGTGGTGGGCAGGTACTCCGTCGCGAAGATCTCCTCGCGGGTGATCCCCAGGCCCTCGGCCAGACGGATGTAGAGATAGGCGTGGGCCGTGGTCTTGCCGCCGACCGTGTCCTCTCCGCCCTCCTCCACCACCAGGGGGATCAGGGCGCGCTGGCGCTCGAGATCCTCCAGGGTCGGCATGTACCCGCCGACCGAGATGATCTTCCACGCCGCATGGCGGAGGGTGTCCAGGAAGAAACATCCCTGCTGACGGATGACCTGTTGCACTTGCGATCGACTGAGGCGGCCTTCCCAGATCAGCTGGAACAGCCGGTGATGCAGCCATGGATGGGTGTCCCGCGCCTCTTGCAGCAAACTCCTCGCGAACTCCGCCGACGCCACCGCCATGGGACACCTCCTCTTTCGAGCGCCGGCTCCACCGACGCCAACCGTGTCGGGGCGCGTCTCGTGCCCCCGCCAGGCTAAGAAAGGGGGCCGTCGAGGCCCCCTCCGACCCCCTAGCCGGGCGTTACTCCGGCGGCTATCCGCGACGACGGCGCGGGACCGGCTCCCGCTATCCCGCCTTGTGGCGCTGGCCGCATCGCCGACGGCTTCACCCGCGCCCGATGGCGCGCGGAAGGCGCGGTCATGATACCGCTTCGAGCCGGGCGACCTCCACCAGATTGGAGTGGAACGCCGGGCCGTCGCCCAGGTCGGTGACGCGGTCGCTGGTGAGCACGTTGACGCCCTGCCCGCCCGGGTGGAAGCGGTGCCACCAGATGCCCTCGATCACCACGACCCCGGGGCGCGTATCGCCCGTCACCCGCGCGGTGAAGCGCGCCGCGCCCCGGCCGTTGAAGACATGCACCGTGGCGCCGTCGTCGATCGCCCGGGCGGCGGCGTCGGCGGGCGAGATGAGCACGGTCGGCGACTTCTGCCGATCTCGCAAGCGCTGCGACTGGCTGAACGACGAGTTCAGGAAGAAGCGGTTGGGAGGCACGATGCACTGCAGCGGATAACGCGCGCGCAGCTCCGCGTTGTCCGGGCCTTCGGCCAGCGGCAGGTACGTCGGCAAGGCCGGCCACCCGCGGGCAGCCAGGCTCGCCGAGGAGAACTCCACCTTGCCCGACGACGTGGGGGCGCCGTCGGCGAAGGGCATGTAGGGCCGCGGCAGGGTCAGGCGGATCGAGCCCTCCTGGCGCAGGCGCTCGTACGTGATCCCGGCGACAGTGGCGTCGCCGCCGGCCAGGAACTCCGCGATGAGCTGGGCCGGCGCCTTGGCGTAGTGCTCGCGGGCCACGCCCAGGGCCGCGGCCAGGAGGCCGAAGACCTCCCAGTTCGATTTCGCCTCGCCGGGCGGCGCCAGCACGGGCAGCGCGAGCTGCAGATGCAGGTGACCGTACGAGCGATAGAGGTCTTCGTGCTCGAGCGACATCGTGGCCGGCAGCACGAGGTCGGCCCGGTGCGCCGTGTCCGTCATCACCTGCTCGTGAACGACCGTGAACAGGTCCTCCCGGGCCAGACCGGCCAGGACCAGGCGCTGGTTCGGGCAGACCGCCGCCGGGTTGGAGTTGTAGACGTAGAGCGACTTGACCGGAGGCGCCAGGGCGGCGTCGGTGAGCACGCGTCCCAGATGGATCATGTTGACCGTGCGAGGCGGCGGCGGCGGCATGAGGTCGGGACGCTCGAGGACCGCGTAGTCGAAGCCGAACGCCCCGCCGGACGACAGCAGGGCGCCTCCGTGCGGATCGGCGTAGGCCCCGGTCAGCGCCGGCAGGCAGGCGATGGTCCGGCAGGTCATGCCGCCGTTGTCGTGGCGGCTGAGGCCGATGCCCAGCCGGATGAACGCGCGGGGCCCGGCCCCGTACCGGCGGGCGAAGCCCACGATCGCCTCGGTGGACAGCCCGACGATCGGGGCCACGCGCTCCGGCGCATAGGCCTGCACGTGGCGAGCCAGCTCCTCGTAGCCGTACGTGGCCCGGCCGATGTACTGCCGGTCGACGCGGCCTTCGCTGATCAGCACGTGCATGACGGCCAGGGCCAGGGCCGCATCGGTCCCCGGCCGCACCATCAGGTGCTCGTCGGCCTCCGCCGCGGTCGGGGTGCGGTAAGGATCGATCGCGATGATCCGGGCACCCCGCCGGCGGGCCTGTTTGACCAGGGTCATCACGTTGACGGTGGAGTAGGCGGCATTGATGCCCCACAGCACGACCAGATCGGCGCCCACCATTTGCTCGGAGTCGTTGCCCGTCACCGCCCCCACGGTGGCCCGCCAGCCCGCGTACGCCGTGGAGACACAGATCGTTCGGTCCAGCCGACTGGCTCCCAGGGCGTGAAAGAGCGGATGGCCGGCGTGGTACTGCACCTGGCCCATCGTTCCCGCGTACGAGAAGGGCAGGATGGCCTCGGCCCCGTGCTGGCGAATGATGGCCCGCCAGCGCTCGGCGATCTCGTCGATGGCGGCCGGCCACGAGATGGGCTCGAAGCGTCCCCCGCCCCTGGGCCCCACCCGGCGCAGCGGTCGCAGGACGCGCAGGGGGGAGTGCACGCGCTCGGCATAGGCACGCACCTTGCCGCAGATCACGCCCTGGGTGAACGGGTGAGCGGGGTTTCCCGTGACGTTGGTGAGCCGCCCGTCCTGCACCGTGACTTGCAGGCTGCACGCCGACGGGCAGTCGTGAGGGCAGACCGAACGCATCGCCGGGTACAGTATCATGGCCGGCAATGCTCGAACGCCTGCGCCGGCTGCACCCTTTTCAGACGGCCGACGCGCAGCGCCTCGCCTTGCTCTTTGGCATCGTGTACTTCGCGCAGGGCATGTACGACCTGCCCACCCAGACCCTCACGCTGGCGCTGAAGGAGCGTTTCGGGCTGTCGGCGGGCCAGGCGGCGACTTTCTTTCTCATCGCCACCATTCCCTGGTACGTCAAGCCCCTCTACGGATTGATCTCGGACTTCGTCCCGCTGGCCGGGCGGCGGCGGAAGAGCTATCTGCTTCTGAGCTCGGGGCTGGCCGCGCTGTCGGGCGCCACCCTGGCCCTGCTGGGGATCCATACGTACGTCGTGCTGGCGGTGTTCGTGACGTTGATGGGGCTGGGGCTGGCCTTCACCGACGTGATGGTCGACGCCTTGATGGTCGAGCACGGTCGGGCCCGGGGCTTGATCGGCGCCTTTCAGTCGGTCCAGTGGGCGGCCATCTACGGAGCTTCCATCATCGTGGGCTTGGTCGGCGGACAGCGGGCCGCGCGACGCAACCTGCACGCGGCCTTCGCGGTGGCCGCCTGTTTCCCCGTCGTCTCCTTCTTGATGGCCCTCATCTTCATCCGGGAGCCCCGCGCTCGGGCCGATCGGGCGGCGTTTCAGAAGACGCTCGGCTCCATCCGGGAGGCGCTGCGGGAGCGGGACGTCTGGGTGGTCGCCGGCTTCACGCTGTTCTGGACGTTCAGCCCGTCGTTCGGGCCGGCCTTCCTCTACTACCAGACCGACGTGCTGCAGTTCAGCCAGGAGTTCATCGGCCTGCTCCTCTCCCTGAACGCCGCCGGATTCGTGGTGGGCGCGCTGGTCTACGCGCCCCTGTCGCGCCGGGTGCCGCTGAAGCGGCTCATCGTGTGGTCCATCGGCGCGGCCGCCGTCGCGACGCTGGGCTATCTGCTCTACCGCAGCTGGGTGTCGGCCCTCTTCATCGACAGCATCTTCGGCGTGGTGGGCATGATCACCCAGCTGGCCTTCCTGGACCTGGCCGCCAAAGCCTGCCCGCCCCGCGTCGAGGCCAGCTTCTTCGCCCTGCTGATGTCCGTCTACAACCTGGGGGTCAAGGGCTCGCAGATCACCGGCGGCTACCTCTACGACGCGCTGGGCTTCACGCCGCTCGTGCTCATCTCGGCCGTCGTGACCGCGCTGGCCTGGCTCCTCGTCCCCCTGGTGAAGATCGACCAGATCGAGACCAAAGCCAAGGCCCAGGCG
>DASTFB010000105.1 GCA_035709005.1 Candidatus Methylomirabilota bacterium
GGCCGCGAGTACGACGCGAGCGTCTTGCGCACCTCGGCGTCGATCGAGTCCTCGAGCCGGGACTCCTCGGAGAGGACCCGGATGAGCTCGGGCCGGAGGTCGTCGGGCGCCTTCACCTGCACGCCGGCGGTGGCTGTCAGCTCCTTCATGATGAGGTCGGCCAGGTGGAAGATGCGCTCGCGGCTCATACGCATCAGAGGATGAACCCCCGCTCGCGCGCCAGCTTCTCCTTCACCTTGCCGAGCAGGGCCCGATAGTCGGCGGCGGAGTCCTTGATGGCCTTGGCGTGCTCGAGCAGCAGCTTGCGGGCGTCGGTGTCGAGCTGCTCCTCGGCGGCGAGGTTCTCCAGCACCACGGTGCGCACGGCGACCCGCGCCGCTGCCTCGTCCTTCACCTCGAGTACCTTGCGTGCGGTCAGCCGCTTCAGCACGGCCTCCGTCATTCGCTCGGCAACCTCTTCGCGCCGCGGCATGACTGGCAAAGGGTAGCGTCGTCGCTGCGGAGAGTCAAGGAAGCGGGCGGCAGCGAGAAGGTCACGCGCGTGCCGCGCCCCGGCGCGCTCGCCACGGCGATGGATCCGCCCTGGGCCTCGACGAGCGCCTTGACGACGGCGAGCCCGAGGCCCATGCCGGGCGCGGCGCGGGCCGCGTCCGGCGCCCGGAAATACGGCTCGAAGATCCGGCTCAGGGCTTCGGCGGCGATGCCCGGTCCCTCGTCGGCGATCGTGGTGGCCACGCTGCCGGCGGACCACTCCGCGGAGAGCATCACCCGGCTGCCCGGCGGCGAGTACTTGATCGCGTTCGCCAGCAGATTCTTCACGATCCGATCTAGCGCATCGGGATCGGCCAGCACCCCCAGGCGCTCGTCGCACGCCAGAAGGATGGACGGACTCGACCCGCCCCGGCGGAACACCTCCGCCGCCGACTCGAGCGCGGGCTTCACTGCCACGGGAACCGGGTGGACTCGCAGGCCCATGCCGTGCTCGATGCGCGAAAGGTCCAGCAGGTCGTCCACGATACGGCCCAGGCGCCCGGTCTCGCCCTGGATGATGGCGGCCAGCCGCGCCGCCTCCTCCCCGGCCACGCGACGAGTGGCCAGCAGCTCGCTGAACCCGAGCAGCGCGGTCAGCGGCGTGCGCAGCTCGTGCGACACCGTCGCCACGAAGGTCGACTTCGCGCGATCCAGGGTTTCCAGGCGCTGCGTCGCCGCGGCCACCTTGTCGGCGAGCTCGGCGTTGAAGCGACGGCGGGCGGCCGCCAGGCGCGCATTCTCCAGGGCCAGACCGAGGTAGGCGCCCAGATCGACCAGCGACACTCGCTCGTTCGCGCTCAGCTCACCCACCCGCTCCAGACCGAGGACACCGATGGCCTGGCCCCGGGCCAGCAGCGGCACGGCGAGGACGCGACGCGCTCGAGGCTCGGTGCCCGTGTCGGACACGAACACCGGCGCTCCCGAGTCGAGCGCCCGGGCGACGACGGAGCCGGGCGCCACACGCTGACCGCCGGCCACGATGAGCTCGTCGCCATCGCGGGCGACGAGCACGAGGGCTGCCGCCCCGCAGCGCTCGACCAGCAGCGCGCGCAGGCGGTCCAGCAGCTCGGGCAGCGCCCGCGCCTCGGCCACCACGACCTGGATGGCCAGGAGCGTCTCGTACCGGGCCCGCTGCCGCCGGGCCGTGCCGGCCAGCGCGCCGACCAGCGGCGCGATGCCCAGCAGCGTGACGTAGCCGATCAGCTCCTCGATCGCCGCCGCCGTGATGCCGCCCTCCTCGAGATGGGCGAACAGGCGGGGGGCCTGCGCCATGACGGCGACGCCGGCGCTCAGCGTGCCCCCGACGAGCCCGGAGCGTACGGCGGCGGCGAGCACCGGAAGCACGAAGAGATGTCGCAGAGGCGAGGCCGGGCCCGGGTCGAGCGCCGGCAGCAGAGCGCCCAGACCGGCCAGGCCGACGGCGATCAGCGTCCAGGCGCCCAGCATCAGCGGGTGCGCGGGGATCGGCGGTCACTGAGCCGTCCGCACATCACGTACCCAACAGGCGATACGCGGCGAAGAACGCCAGGGCGCTTGCCAGGCCCGGCAGCAGGCTGCCCGACCACCAGAACAGCCAGGAGTTGATGGCGCTCAACAGGGTCAGGTAGATCGTCGCGCCGGCGAGCACCTCCACCGCCGACGGCAGCCGCGGATCAGGCAGAAAGCGGGCCAGGTACGCGAGCGTCGCGACGGCCGCGCCGGTCGCGAAGGAGACCCGGCGTTGAAGGCCGTCGAACACCACGCCGCGGACGAACAGCTCGGCCGACGGGATGTTCAGCCCGACGTCGTACGCGAGGGCCAGGAGCCAGGCGGCCACCCCGTCGTCGCGCAGGCGGTAGCCGAGCGTGAACGTTGCGGAGAGCAGGACGTGGCTGCCCAGCACGACACCAGCGAGGCTGCCGACGAGAAGGGCGATCATCGATGTCGGCCGGCCCCCCAGCGGAGCGAGTTGCCCTCGCACCCCCAACCAGGAAAGCCAGGCGAGCACCGCGAGGTACGCCAGGGACCCGTGGGCCTGGATTCGGGAGGCGACGGCGCCGACCGCGATCAGGGCCAGCGTGATGATCGCCGGCGTCGTGACGGTCCAGGCTCTGCTGGCGCCGGCCGCCGCACCGAGCGCCGCCGTCAGCAACGCCCCGTGCAGCGCGGCGACGAGGACCGCGCGGACATCGCCGGCCGGCAGATACCCGCCGCCCGCGAGCACGAGCGCGAGCGCGACGGTGCCGACGAGAATCAGGGCCGGCACCCTGGCCACGACGGGGACGTCCGTCGGAGCGGCCGGGACGTCGTGCTCAAGCGCCCACATCGACGGGGTGCAGCCGGAGGAGCGCCGCCACCACGCCGGCGTCCAGCGTGGCCCCGGCCTCGGCGGCGAGGCGGGCGCGCGCCTCTGGAACCGTCAGCGCCCGGCGATATGGTCGATCCGAGGTCAGCGCGTCGAACACGTCGGCGACCGCGACGATGCGGGCGCCGAGCGGGATGGTTTCGCCGGCGAGCCCGTCGGGGTAGCCGCTGCCGTCCCAGCGCTCGTGATGATGACGGATGATCAGGGCGCCGGCGGCCAGAAAGTCGAAGGGCGCCACGATCTGCGCTCCCACGACCGGATGGCGCCGCATCGCGTGCCACTCGAGCTCGGTGAGCGGCCCGCGCTTGGTGAGGACGGCCTCGGGCACGCCGATCTTGCCGATGTCGTGCAGCAGCCCGGCCTGGGCGATGGATTCCGCGTCGGCCGCGGCCAGCCCGAGCGCCGCCCCCAGGGCGCGACTCCAGGCGCCGACCCGGTCCGAGTGGCCCCGGGTGTAGGCGTCCTTGGCCTCCAGCGCGTTGGCCAGCCCCAGCAGGGATTGGGCGACAGCGCGCTGCATCCGCTGGTAGAGCTGCCGAACGTCCTCAGCGTAGCGCAGCGTCTGGGCATACGCGGCGTTGAGCCGCCGGTAGGCCAGGCTGAGGTCGCCGTCCTCGGGCGTCGCTACTTTCGTGCCCACAAGGTCACGCCGGGGATCAGCGTTTCGACGAGGGAGAGCAGTCGAACCGGCGAGAACGGCTTGGTCAGGTACTCGTCGGCGCCGGCGGCCAGCCCCGCCCTCACGTCGTCTCTCTGCGCGGCGGCCGTCAGCATGACGATGCGCGCACCGGAGAGGCTCGGATCACGGCGCAGGCGGCGGCAGACCTCCAGCCCGCTCAGGTCGGGGAGGTGGACGTCGAGCAGGACGACCTGGGGACGGACGGCCGCAGCCAGCTCCAGCGCCTCGGTGCCTGACGTCGCCGCGACGACGTCCAGGCGGTCGTCCTCCAGGGTGACCCGCACCAGCTCCACGATGTTCGGCTCGTCGTCGACGATGAGCACCGTCGCCATGCCGCGCTGCCGGTGCCAGAAGCGTGCCCGGCGACGCTACCGCATGGCGCGGCTTTAGGTGCAGCCCGCGCCGAGGTCTGCTCGCGCGGTTGGGCAGGGTGCCCCGAGCACAGGGCAACGCGATCGGCGGGACGTGTCTACTGCGATCGACCGGCGACTTGCAGGCGGCTGAGCGCGCGAGCCAGCGCAGCCTGGGCTCGCGCGTAGTCGATCTCGTCCGTGCCCCGGCCGGCCAGGCGCTGCTCGGCGCGCTGCCGGGCGCGCTCGGCCCGGTCACGGTCGATCTCGTCGGGGCGCTCGGCGGTGTCGGCCAGCACGATGACCTTGTCGTTGCGCACTTCGCAGAACCCGTCGGCCACCGCCAGGTGGAACTCTTCCCGCCCCGTTCGGTACGTCAGCTCTCCGACGCCGAGCGTGGTGAGAAACGGCGCGTGGCCGGGCAGGACCCCGAAGTACCCCTCGACGCCGGGGGCCACGACCTCGTCGACCTGCTCCGAGACGACAAGCCGCGTGGGCGTGGCGATCTCGAGCGTGAGCCGGTCGGCCACTCAGGCCGCCTCGCGCAGCCGCTTGGCCTTGTCCATGGCTTCGCCGATGTCGCCGACCATGTAGAAGGCCTGCTCGGGCAGGTCGTCGTGCTTGCCCTCCACGACCTCCTTGAAGGACTTCACCGTGTCGGCCAGCTTGACGTAGCGGCCCGGCTGGCCGGTGAAAGCCTCGGCCACGGAGAAGGGCTGGGAGAGGAAGCGCTGGATCTTGCGAGCCCGGCCCACGATCAGCTTGTCCTCGTCCGAGAGCTCCTCCATGCCCAGGATCGCGATGATGTCTTGTAGATCTCGGTAGCGCTGCAGGATCGACTGCACGGCGCGCGCCGTCCCGTAATGCTCGTCGCCCAGGACGATGGGGTCGAGGATCCGGGAGGTCGAGGCCAGCGGATCGACCGCGGGGTAGATGCCAAGCTCGGTCAGGCCGCGGCTGAGCACCGTCGTCGCGTCCAGGTGGGCGAACGCCGTCGCCGGCGCGGGGTCGGTGATGTCGTCGGCCGGCACGTAGATGGCCTGCACCGAGGTGATGGAGCCCTTCTTGGTCGAGGTGATCCGCTCCTGCAGCGCCCCCATCTCGGTGGCCAGGGTAGGCTGATAGCCGACCGCCGAGGGCATCCGGCCCAGCAGCGCGGACACCTCGGAGCCGGCCTGGGTGAACCGGAAGATGTTGTCGATGAAGAGCAGCACGTCCTGCCCTTCCTCGTCGCGGAAGTACTCGGCGGCGGTGAGGCCGGTCAGCCCCACGCGCAGCCGCGCGCCGGGGGGCTCGGTCATCTGGCCGAAGATCAGCGCGGTCTTCTCGATGACGCCGGACTCCCTCATCTCGTGGTAGAGGTCGTTGCCCTCGCGCGTGCGCTCCCCCACCCCGGCGAAGACGGAGATGCCGCCGTGCTGCTTGGCGATGTTGTTGATGAGCTCCTGGATGAGCACGGTCTTGCCGACGCCGGCGCCCCCGAACAGCCCCGTCTTGCCACCCTTGGTGTAGGGCTCGAGGAGATCGACCACCTTGATCCCGGTCTCGAACATCTCGACCTTCGTCGATTGCTGCTCGAAGTTGGGGGCCGGCCGGTGGATGGGATAGGTCTTCCGGGTCTTGATGTCGGGGCCCTTGTCCACCGGCTCGCCGATGACGTTGATGATGCGACCCAGGGTCTCCTTGCCGACCGGGATCACGATCGGCTGGCCGGTGTCGACGACACCCCGGCCCCGTGTCAACCCCTCGGTCGAGGCCATGGCCACCGCCCGCACCGTGCTCTCGCCGAGATGCTGGGCCACCTCGAGCACCAGCCGCTTGGAGTACGAGAAGATGTCTTTCATCTCGACGCCCTCGACCTCCAGGGCGTTGTAGATGGCCGGGAGCTGCCCCGGTTCGAACTCCACGTCGACGACGGGCCCGATGACCTGAACGATCTTGCCCCGGTTCATGCGTTCGCTCCCTGGCGCAGCGCCTCGGCGCCGCCGACGATGTCGAGCAGCTCTTTGGTGATCTTCTCCTGGCGCGCCTTGTTGTACTGGATCGTGAGGACGTCGATCATTTCCTTGGCGTTCTTGGTGGCCGCCTCCATGGCGGTCATCCGCGCGCCGTGCTCGCCGGCCACCGACTCCATCAGCGCCCGGTAGACCTGGGTGCGCACGTGGCGCGGCAGGAGGTCGCTCAGGATGGCCTCGGGGCCGGGCTCGTAAAGGTACTCCACCGGCTGGGCGTCCGCCTCCGGCCCTTCCGCTCGCGCGATGGGCAGCAGGCGCACCCGCACGGGACGCTGGACGGCCACCGAGCGGAACTCGTTGTAGACGAGGTGCACCTCGTCCACCTCGCCCTCGAGATACTGCGCCATGAAGAAGTCGGCCAGCTCCTGAGCGTGGCTGAAGGCCAGGCGGTCCCAGAAGCCCAGCATGCTCCGCTTGACCGCCCACGGCCGGCGCCGATAGAAGTCCCGCGCCTTGCGCCCCACCACCACGAGCGTGACGTCGGCCTGGCTCGACTCCCGGACCAGGGCTTGCGCGTGGCGAAGGATGTTGGAGTTGAAGGCGCCGGCCAGGCCCCGATCGGCCGTGATGATGACGACCTGCCGTCGCGGCCCTTCGCGCTGCTCGAGCAGCGGGTGCGCGGCGCCGTCGCTCCCCGCGGCGGTGACCAGGTTGCCGAGCAGCTCGGCCATCTTGCCGGCATAGGGCCTGGCGGCCAGGATCCGCTCCTGGGCCCGGCGCAGCTTGGCCGCCGCCACCAGCTTCATGGCGCGGGTGATCTTCTGGGTGGACTGTACCGAGCGGATGCGCCGGCGGATGTCGCGGAGCGTCGCCATGCTGCGCTACGCCGCCTTGATGCCCCGGGCCGCCATGAACTCGGCCTTGGCGTCCTGCACCGCCTTCGTCAGCTGCTCCATGAGGGCCGGGCTCAGCTCTTTCTTGTCCTTGATCTCCCGCAGGAGGGCGGCCTGGCTGCGGTCGAGCGAGCCGAGCAGGAACTCCTCGAACGGCTGGACGGCGTCGATGGGGAGGTCGTCGAGCAGCCCCTGGGTGCCCGCAAAGATGCTGGCCACCTGGTTCTCGACGGGCAGCGGGCGGTACTGGCCCTGCTTGAGCAGCTCGACCATGCGCTGGCCGCGGGCCAGCTGGGCCTGGGTCGCCCGATCCAGATCGGAGCCGAACTGGGCGAAGGCGGCGAGCTCGCGGTACTGGGCGAGATCGAGCCGCAGCTTGCCGGCGACCTGCCGCATGGCCCGGATCTGGGCGGAGCCGCCCACCCGGGAGACCGAGAGGCCCACGTTGACCGCGGGCCGGATGCCGCCGTAGAAGAGGTCGGCCTCCAGATAGATCTGCCCGTCGGTGATCGAGATGACGTTGGTCGGGATGTAGGCCGACACGTCACCCAGCTGGGTCTCGATGATGGGCAGCGCCGTCAGCGAGCCGCCGCCCAGCTCGTCGTTGAGCTTGGCCGCCCGCTCGAGCAGCCGCGAGTGCAGGTAGAAGACGTCGCCCGGGTAGGCCTCGCGCCCGGGGGGACGCCGCAGCAGCAGCGAGAGCTGGCGATAGGCGGCGGCGTGCTTGCTGAGGTCGTCGTAGATGCAGAGGGCGTGGCGGCGGGAGTCGCGGAAGTACTCGCCCATGGTGACGCCGGAGTACGGCGCGATGTACTGCAGCGGCGCCGGCTCCGCGGCGGAGGCCACGACGACCGTCGTGTAGGCCATGGCGCCGTGGTCTTCCAGGACCTTCACCACCTGGGCCACCGTCGACTGCTTCTGGCCGACGGCCACGTAGACGCAGAAGACGTCCTCGCCCTTCTGGTTGATGATCGTGTCCACGGCCAGCGCCGTCTTGCCGGTGCCGCGGTCGCCGATGATCAGCTCGCGCTGGCCCCGTCCGATGGGGATCATGGAATCGACGGCCTTCAGCCCGGTCTGCAGCGGCTCCTTCACCGAGCGGCGATCGACCACGCCGGGGGCGTAGCGCTCGATCGGCCGGAACTCCTTGGCGGCGATGGGCCCCTTGCCATCGACGGGCTCTCCCAGCGCGTCGACCACGCGGCCGACGAGCGCCTCGCCCACCGGCACCTGGGCGATCCGATTCGTGCGCTTGACGACGTCGCCTTCCTTGATGAGCCGGTCGCTGCCGAGGAGCACGGCGCCGACCTGATTCCGCTCGAGGTTGAGCACCATGCCGACGACGTCGTTGGGGAACTCCAGCAGCTCACCGGCCATGGCGCGGTCCAGCCCGTAGATGCGGGCGATGCCGTCGCCGACCTCGATGACGCGGCCGACCTCCTGCAGATCGACCTCGGCCTCGTAGCCCGCCAGCTGCCGCTTGATGATCTCGCTGATCTCTCCGGCCTTGATCATGCTCTGGCCCTTTCTATTGAACAGGGCATGGGCCCCGGGCTTCGCCACGCCCATGCCCCGCCGGAATCA
>DASTFB010000106.1 GCA_035709005.1 Candidatus Methylomirabilota bacterium
GTGACCGACGCCCGCAGAGTCGAGTTTCAGACTATCGACTGATCCGACCGAGCAACCTCCACATCGGGACTGTTTTCGACGTGGAATGCGCTTCCTGATCCTCATTTTGCTCGCGACTTGGTCCGTGCTCGTCTGCCCCGCCCAGGGGCAAGAGCTCGTCAGCCTGGACACGCGGCCGGGTGTCGTGCAGCCCTATTTCCTCGCCCGGAGCCCCGAGACCCCTCGAGCGGTCGCGTTGCTCTTCCCCGGCGGGGGCGGGTACATTCGCCTCCGATCAGAGGCCGGTCGGATCAAGTTCGCCCAGGGCAACTTCCTGGTTCGGACTCGGGGACAGTTCGTGCGCCAGGGCGTCGTCGCCGCTATCTTCGAGGCGCCTTCGGACGCACAGTCCGGCTGGGGCATGACCGACGAGTTTCGATTCGGCGAGGAGCACCGCACCGACGTCCGCGCGGTGCTGGCGGATCTGGGCCGTCGGTTCCCCGACCTGCCGGTGTTTCTGGTGGGCACCAGTCGAGGCTCGGTCTCGGTCGCCAGCCTGGGTGCCCGGCTCGAGCGAGGCATCGCGGGCGTCGTCCTGACGTCGAGCATGTACCGGGCCACCGGCATTCGCTCGCGCGAGCCAGGTCCGGGACTGAGCCGGTTCGATTTTGCGAGCGTGAAGGTGCCGGTCCTGCTGGTCCATCATCACGACGACGGCTGCCCGGCGTCTCCGTACGTCGATGCGTACCTGCTTGGGCGGCGGTTTCCGCTCGTAACCGTCCGAGGCGGCCTGCCGGCGACCTCGGGCGCGTGCGAGCCCATGAGCGCCCACGGGTTCCTGGGCCGGGAGGCGGAGACGATCGAGGCGATCGTGAACTGGATGCTCAAGCGGCCTTACGCGCAGGACGTCAGCGCCCCGCCCAGTCGTTGACGCTGCCGCGAGCTCGGCGTGGCTCCGCCCGGCGCGCCGCGAGGGACGGGACTGCGGTAGGGCGACTCGCCTATGTGGCCGGGTGGGGCTCCTGGATCTGCGCCGTCTCGGACACGAGCGGCATCCCGGCGATCCCTAGAGTTCCACACCGCTCGGCCCACTCGGCCGCATTCATCGTTCTGATGACGATCGCGTGGGCCAGGCTGAATGGGTCTACGCTCATGTCGCCATTCACCAGGCACACGGGGTCGCCGGGGGCCGTCGTCAGGGTCCAGTCGGCTTTTGCCAGCGTGGCCGCCATGATGGCGCCGATGGCCCAGGCGCCCTGGCGGAGGCGCCGGTCATCGGACCACGCTTCGTCGCTCTGAGCGGCCATCCGCTCGGCGATGGCGAGGGCGACGTCGCGGGCGCACGTCGGCACGTCCCCGATCTTGATCCCGGCGCAGTGGCCACCGTACTGCTGGCTGACGGCCTCGTACTGGGGCAGGTAGACTCGCGCGGCGACATCTTCCCAGGTGCTCACCTGCAGCCGCTGCGCCACCTCGGGCTTCAGCATGGCGTTCATGAGGTCACGTTCCCGGGCGGCGAGCGTGGTCGTCAGCAGGGCGATCGCCGCACCGCCCTCGGTCGTGGCGCTGTCGGCGATTCCCGCAAGGGCGTGCAGCCGCTCGCGGAGCGGGGGATGGGTGTCGTGACCGCTGGTCTTGTCTTCGGCCAGGGCGCGGTCGAGGGCGGTCCGCGTGGCCTGGGCGACCCGCTCGCTGTTGACGAACCGATCGAAGCCGGCGGCGAGGGGCGGGAGCAGGCCGCTGGCCAGCGCCGGCGTCGCCTCGTTCGACCAGTAGGAGTCGAAGGCCAGGGCGGCGCCGTGGATCTTCTTCAGCGCGGAGCTGAGCGCGGTGCTGCCGGCGACCGAGGCGGCCAGCGCGTCCGCCAGGCGCTCTTGATGGCGCGAGATGGCGTGGGTGACGGCGATGAAGAGCTTGCCGTAGGCGAGGAAGACCCACCGGAGCGCCGAGCTGTGCTCCTCGAGCGCCCCGATGGTGCGGCCCATGGCGCTTCTCGTGCGGTAGATGAGCGGCCCCAGCATGGTGTCGCCGCCGTGGAAATGGCCGAACTCGTGGGCCAGGACGGCGAACAGCTCGCGCTCGGTGAGCACGGCCAGCAGCGGCAAGCCCAGCCCCATGACGCGCTGGCCGCCGAAGCCGAGCACGCCACCGCGCTGGGCGACCCAGGCGTTGACCTCGGGCGTGAGGTAGACCGTCTTCGGCATCCGCTGCCCCGTGGCCCGCGCGACGGATTCGAGGAGGCGGAAGAGCCGGGATTCTTCTCTCCGGGTCAACACCGGCCAGGGCGGGTCGAAGCGGTCCCGGCGCGGCCAGATCGCGGAGACGATGATCGCCGCGCCGATCAGGCAGAACAGGAGCAGCTTGAGGTGGATCCGGTGGGCGTAGACCACTTCCGCGTAGGGGAGGTAGAGCAGGAAGCCGGCCAAACCCAGCGCGACGGCGTAGAAGCCGATCATGAGGACCAACGCGATGACGGCGCGGACCGTCAACGACATGCCACCGCTCAGCGTGCTGGAGGGCGAGTTATCTGCCGTCGTTCTCCCCATACGGGCTCCCTGTCTGGTCGTCTCGGGCTCGAAGCGGAGTGCGCACTATAAGTGCGCCCTTTCTCCGATGGTGGGGCACCGGCTCGTCTCGGCCGGCATGATTTGTCGGCTCGAGGAGCAGGGAGCTAGTGCGGACGGCCTATGTGGGGGGCAGGCGTCACAGGCCGGGCAGCCCTTGCGTCCACGGAGGCAGGGGCGGGTGGTGGCCGACGAGCTTCCCGTTTCGATAGACGGCGACCGGACGGTAGGGGTGGTCGTACGAGCTGTTGTCGAGGAGGAACGCCTCGTCGGCGATCGGGATGGCTGATCGGAGATTGGCCAGCGTCCGGGGGAAGCGGGCGCGCAGCTTCTCGTCGGGGACGTCGTGGCCACCCTGCATGACCCGCTGCCTCACGCGGGCGGTCGAGAGGAGCGGATCGCGAAGGCCGATGAAGACCAGGAAGACGGCGAAGCCCGCCACCCGCGCTTTCTCCAGAAACCGTAGCCGGGCGCCCATCGGGTCGGAGAAGACCGTCTCGGTGCAGAAGGACAGGCGTGCTTCCAGCAGGGCGCTTCGCAGCCGGTCGGCCTGCCGAAAGGCGCGGCGGTCGATGGCGTCTTGCCCGGCGCGCGGGTCCGCCTCGCGGATGATCCGTCCGATGCGGTCGGCGTTGATGTTGGGGATCCCCAGCGGCTCCAGGTAGGCCTCGAAGAAGGTCGTTTTCCCGGCGCCGTTGGGCCCGGCGAGAAACACCAGGACCGGCTGGGTCGGCAGCGCCGCCCGGATCGAGCCCGGCGGCTCCGCCCTCACGTGCGCCTGGGCGTGGTCTTACCTCCTGTCGGCCGGAAGCGGCGGCCATCGAAGCGACCGGCGGTCCGGGTGCCGTCGCTCCGGATCTCGACGATCGCCCCCGGTTGATCCGGGTGGGTGGTGTACACCGGGGTCCCGGCGGCACGGATCCGCGCCTGGACGTCCTCGCGGTTGCCGCTCTCGACGAGCCGCGTGAGCAAGTCGTGCAACGCCTCGCGCTCGACGAAGGCGGGCACGGGCAGCGCCTGACCTGCGCGCTTCAGCGCCAGCACGTCGCGATAGGCCAGCAGCACCTCCACGGCGCGTCCGAGCGTGGCCCAGTGCTCGATCTGCGCGGTGGCCGAGCGGTGAGCGCCGCGGGCCTCCGCCTTGGCGAGCGCCAGGAGCTTGTCCGAGACCTTGACGGGCGCGGGCATTCGGCCTCCTTACCGGAGCAGGTATCTCCCTACTACCCGAGTGGTAGTAGTTTACTACCGTCGAGAGCCTGGTCAACCGGGTCGCCAGGGGTAGGGGCGTTCGGCCCTGACCCGCAGCATTTCCTTGACCCCACCGCGGCGCCGGCATAGAGTTGACGCCCTCTCGTTCTACGTCGGGCGGTCGGGATGTTGGTATGGGTTTCGCTCAGATGGGGTTCGCTCAGGTTGTCGGCCCGTGGCCCGGGGGCGGGCCGTGAAAGTGCTGGACTGGACCGAGCTGCTCCAGCACGACTCGTTCTTCTCCACCCTGGACGACAAGAATCTCCAGTGGCTCCTCAGCGATGACGTCTCCACCGAGCGCGTTTACGAGCCTGGCGCCGTCATCGTCAGGGAAGGGGAGACCGGCGACTCCCTGTTCCTGGTCGGGTCGGGGTCTGCCGAAGCCGTCCTCACCGCCGAGGGCGGTCAGACCATCTTCCTGACGCTCATGCTGCCGGGCGAGACCTTCGGGGAGATGGGGTTCTTCGAGGGCCGGCCGCGCTCGGCCAGCGTCCGGGCGCACGAAACCTGTACCGTGCTCGAGATCAAGGGCCAGGCGTTGCGCATCCTCGCCGACGCTCATCTGGAGATCGGATTCAAGGTGCTCCTGCAGGTCAGCGAGCGTTTGAGGAGCAAGAACGAGCAGATCCTGACGTTGCATCTGAGAAGCGTGGAGGCGGCCAATCGCGCCAAGGACGAGTTCCTGGCGATCCTGGGCCACGAGCTGCGCAACCCGCTCGGGGCGATCGCGACCGCCATCCACGTCCTCGACACGCTGGGTACCCCCGGCGACAAGGCCGCGCGGCTCAGGGAGATCATCCTCCGCCAGACGCAGCACCTGTCGCGCCTGGTGGAGGATCTCCTGGACGTCTCGAAGCTCGTCTCGGGGAAGATCGTCCTCGACCGGCGGCCCGAGGACCTGCGCGACGTGGCCGTGCGCGTGCTCGCGGCCTTCCACGGGGCGGGAAAGGGCGAGCAGCACGTCCTCACCCTCACGGGCGAGTCGGTCAGGGTTGACGGCGATGCGACGCGCCTGGAGCAGATCGTCTCGAACCTGCTCGACAATGCGGTGAAGTTCACGCCGGCCGGGGGCCGCGTGGAGGTCGCGGTCGAAGCCGACGGGCGTGACGCGGTGCTGACCGTGCGGGACACCGGGGTGGGGATCTCCAAGGACCTTCTGCCCCTCGTGTTCGACCTCTTCGTGCAGGCCAACCAGCCCGCCGAGCGCTTGCCGGGCGGCCTCGGCCTGGGCCTGACGATCGTCAAGCGCCTGGTGGAGCTGCACGGGGGCACGGTCCTGGCAGCGAGTGACGGCCCCAATCGGGGGAGCGAGTTCATCGTGCGGCTGCCACGTGTTTCGGAGGCCGCCACGGAGCCCGAATCGTTCGAGGCCGGGCTCGGGTCGTCCGGCGGCCGTCACATCCTGATCATCGAGGACAACCGGGACTTCCGTGAGGGCCTGGGCCTGCTGCTGGAGTCGTGGGGCCACCGGGTCGAGCAAGCGGAGTGCGGCGCCCTCGGGCTCGAGGTCGTGCAGCGGGCCCGCCCGGACGTCATCCTCGTCGACCTGGGGCTTCCCGATATCGACGGGTGTGCCGTGGCCGAGGCCGTGCGCGCCGCGCCGGGAGGCGACGCGATCTTGCTGATCGCCATCACCGGGTTCGGGCGCGCCAAGGACCGCCTGCGCTCGGCGGATGCCGGATTCGACGCCCACCTGACGAAGCCCATCTCGCCGCGCCAGCTCGCCGAGCTGTTGCTGCCGAGGGATTGAAAGTCATGATGCCCGGGCCCGATGCCCGAGGGCCGGCTCACCACCACCACCACCACCGGCGCTCTCTGCCGACATCCGCCCCAGCGCTCGTCATCGGGCGCTGTTGATCGAATCGCTCCTTCCGCGACGGAACTGGCGATCCGAGCAGCGCTTCCGGCGCCTCACCGGTAACTGACCAGACTGCCTTCTGCGAAGTAACCCGGCGCGCCTGAGCGCACGCGTGTGGCCCGGCGCGGCCTGGCGTGGCGTTTGCTCCCCCCCGCTTGGGCGTCCGTCGTTCGAGCGCGTCGACCCGCACGTGTCAGGAGGGTGTGCACGTGACCGGTTCTCGACCGAGATCGCTATAAGGGGAAACTGTGATGAGCGATCATCGCGGCTTGGGTACCGCCGGCGTGAAGCTGGCTGCTCTCAGACGCCACCAATATCGTCGTCACGCGCAAGACAGATTGAGGTGATTGTCATGCCGGACACCATCTCCGCGGCAACCGTCATCCAGACCATTCTCGACGCCCAGCAGGGCGCGCGCATCGGCCGCACGAAGTCGGTGCTCGTCGATGGCCAGCCGCGCACCATTCATTCGCCGTTTCCGTCGCCCGGGGACTGGCGCGACGGCTTCATCTATTTCCTCCTGATCGATCGGTTCAACAATCCGGGGACGCCGCCCCTCGGAGCGGCCTGGAACCAGCGCTTCGACTTCCGGCATGGCGGCACCTTCAAGGGCGTGCAGGCGCAGCTCGGCTATCTGGAGCCGCTCGGCGTCAAGACGATCTGGCTGTCGCCGGTGCTGAAGAACCCCAGGCCGGATGAGTTCCGGTGGAACTACCACGGCTACCAGACCCAGGATTTCCTGAACCTGGACGAGCGGTTCGCCTCGGACGGCACGCGGGCCACGGCCGAGCGCGAGCTCACCGCCCTGGTCGACGAGGCGCATGCCCGGGGCATGTACGTCATCGCGGATATCGTGCTGAACCACGCCGCCCGGGTCTTCGACTACGTACGGCCGGAGGGCGTCGTCGCGAGCTTCGCCGACCAGGCCGTGATGGACGGGCCGCTCGGCAGCGAGCCGCCCATCCAGTGGCTGAACGGCCTGGGGTTCCCGCGCAGCGACTGGACGGAGATCTTGCCGCACCCCTCGCAGCTTTCGCCGGACGACGCCGTGTGGCCCACCGACCTGCAGGAGCGGGTCTTCTTTCGCCGGCGCGGGCAGAAGCTCACGGACGATCCGGACGCGCTGGGCTTCGTGCGCGGCGACTTCGGCGACATGCGCCAGCTCGTGGTCGAATACGACGCCAGCGGATCGGACCAGGCGGCCTTCCGCACCCGCCACGGGGTGCGACCGGTGCTGTCCATCCTCATCCGCGCTTATCACTACCTGGTGGCCCGGTACGACCTCGACGGCTTTCGCCTGGACACCGTCAAGTACGTCGACCCGGAGGCGATCGAGACGTTCGGCAACGCCATGCGGGAGTTCGCGCTCAGCATCGGCAAGAAGAACTTCTTCACCTTCGGCGAGGTCTACGACGACGAGACGACCATCGCGAAGTTCGTCGGGCGCAACGGCGGGTCCGGCGAGGGCTTCGGCATCGACGCGGCCCTCGATTTCCCCCTGTTCTACGAGCTGCCCGGCGTCGCGAAGGGCCTGGTCCCGGTCGAGGCGATCCGGCGCGTCTTCCTGGAGCGCAAGCGGCAGGAGCAGGAGCTCCTGAGCACGCACGGGGAGGCCGGGCGGTTCTTCGTGACCTTCCTCGACAACCACGACCAGCACCAGCGCATCCGGCATCCGGACACGCCGCGCGAGCAGGTGACGCTGGCTCTGGCCCTGCTGTTCACGCTCCAGGGCATTCCGTGCGTCTACTACGGCACCGAGCAAGGGCTGTCGGGCACGGTGGATGCGAGCGGCAACCCGGATCTGAGCTCGCTGGAGTCCGTGCGCGAGGCGCTCTGGGGCAAGACGCCGACGGCGTTCGACCCGGGGCATCCGGTGTATGGAGCGATCCAGGCGCTCGCGCAGCTCCGCCGGAACGAGCCGCCGCTGGCCTACGGGCGGCTGTACTTCCGGGAGGTGTCCGGCAACGGCCTCGACTTCGGCGACGCGTTCGGCCGCGGGGGGGTCGTGGCCTTCTCCCGGATCCTCGTCGACCGCGAGGTCCTCGTCGTGGCGAACACCGGCAGCGCCGGGTTTTCGGGCTCGCTGCTGATGGACCTCGACCTGAACTCACCACCACGCGAGATGCGGGTGGCCTTCAGCAACCTGGGCACGACGGGCAAAGGCACGGTGAGCGTGGTGCCGGGGGCGCGCTTTCACCGCGACAGCCAGGTGACGACCGGCCGGGCGGCGGCGCTACCGGTGGTGTTGCGGGGCAGCGAGGTGCAGGTGCTGGTGCCGGCCTGATGAACGAGAAAGGCAGAGCGTCTCACCGTTCGTCCACGTGCCGGAGAGAGCCGGTGTGCTCACGCGGCCCTCCCGACCCAGTCTCGCGATAAACGAATCGACCGACAACTGCACTCTTGTGAGACAGGAGGATGCGCGATGCGACCCGGAGCCGGACTGATCCTCACGTGCGCGCTCGGGATCGCCGTCGGGGCGACGAGCGCTGGTCTCATCAACGCTCAGCCGAAAGAAGCGTACACGCCAAAGGCTGAGAGCAAGAAGCTTGTGGAGAC
The DNA here is from genome assembly GCA_035709005.1 of Candidatus Methylomirabilota bacterium. Lineage (NCBI taxonomy): Bacteria > Methylomirabilota (SeqCode) > Candidatus Methylomirabilota bacterium. Next base: position 8,206 of record DASTFB010000106.1, read on the forward strand.
GGCACTCCACGGCGTCCAGGGGAAGAAGATCAGCATTATTCAGTTCAAGCTCCCACCCGGGTACGTCGGTGGGAAGCACTACCATACGGGCCCCGTCTTCGTCTACGTCGCAAAAGGCACGCTCGCGATCGACGAGACTGGAAAGCGCCGACAGACGTTCCCGGCCGGCCGGGTGTACGTCGAGCCGATTGGCACGACGATGGTCGGCCGCAACATAAGCAGCACAGAGCCGACGGAGATTGTGGTCTTCCAGGTGCACGGCGAAGGGGAGCCGCTGATGTACAAGGCGGACTGACAGGCCGGGCGGGAGGGCCGGGTGACAAGCCCGGCCCTCCGCGTCAGTCCAGGGCCGGAGCGGTCGCGGGGCGCCAGACGCGGCGCGAGCCCGTGTCGATCCTGAGGGCCACGACGGCCGCGGCCATCAGGAAGATGCAGGCCAGGACGAACGCCGCGCCGTAGCCGCCGGTGGTCTCGAACAGGTAGCCGGCGAGGGAGGAGCCCAGAGCGGAGCCCGTCTGGTGGACCAGGAAGATCACGCCGAGCACCGGGCTGACCGAGAAGCGCCCCCAGATGTCGGCCGTGAGGGCCGACGTCATCGAGCCGGTCCCTGCCATCGTGATGCCGCCGAGGACGGCCACCGTCAGGATCGCCACCGGGTTGTCGCGGATGAGGAACAACCCGGCGAAGATGGCCACGCGCCCCGCGTAGATCGAGGCGAGCACCGGGCGCCGGCCGAACCGGTCGGAGAGCGCGCCCAGCACGATCGTGCACGCCATGCTCGAGCCGCCGAGCACGCCGAACGTCCACGAGGCGAACATCGGCGTGTAGCCGTGATCGGTGAGCATCGGCACCCCGTGCGCGGAGAGCAGGCTCATCGAGAAGCCGCAGGTGAAGAACGAGCCGGCGAGCTGCCAGAAGGCGAGCGTCTGCATGGCGGTGACGGCGGACACGCGCTCCGGCGCCTGCGCCGTCGTCGGTCCGGGCGTGGCCCCGTCCGGGGCCAGGCGCATCGATTCCGGCGACTCCCGGATCACCCAGAGCGACAGCGGCAGCATGCCGGCCAGGACGCCGGCGGCGACGAGCATGTAGGCGCTCCGCCAGCCGTAGGCCAGGATGAGCCAGGTCACCAGCGGCACCAGCAGGCTCATCCCGGTCATCGACGCGCTGCCCAGGATCGAGAGCGCGGTGCCCCGGCGCCGGCTGAACCACCGCGCGACCACGCCCGAGGCCATCACCGGCCCGGTGACCGCCAGGCCGAGGGGCAGCAGCACGCCGTACACGGCGGCGAACTCCCAGAAGTTCCGGACGAGTGCCGTCAGCACCAGGGACAGGACGAGGAGCAGCGTGCCCACCGCCGCGGTCGCCCGCACGCCGAACCGATCGAGGGCCCAGCCGACGAGCAGCCCGAACACGCCGTAGAGGAAGAGGCTCACCGCGATCACCAGCGAGAAGCTCGCGCGGTCGAGCCCGAGGTCGGCCACGATCGGCTTGAGGAAGGGCCCCACGGCGTGGCGGATCCCCGTGGAGGTGAGCGTCATGAACGAGAACGCGAAGACCACCCACCAGCCGTAGAACACCCGTGGGGTCGCCATGCCGCTTCAGACTATAGCAGTCTCGCGGGCACCGTTTCGGTTGTCTTGGCGCCGGGAGGCGTGGCGGCTGACGCGGCGCACCGTGACGACAGCGAACGCCGGGACTAGCCTAGCCGCGCGCGAGCCAGGCGGCAGGAGGTCGTGAACGATGAAAGTCACGCTGATCGTGCCGGCGTTTCAGGGACGGGGCGTGGTGAAGCTACAAGGCCTTGATGCGCGGCCTGATCGAGAGCGGCCTCGAGCTCAGATGGGTCACCCAGGCGACCACCGCGCTGGCCCAGAAGCCCGAGCTCCTCGCCCTGGCCCAGAAGAGCGGCTGCGTCGGCGTGCTCATCGGCTTCGAATCGCTGAGCCAGGAGTCGCTGCGCGAGGCGGACAAGAGCTACAAGGCGGCGGTCGGCGCGACGGCCGCCTGCTCTACGAGCCCTGGAAGGATCCGGCCCACTGGGCCCGGTTCAACCTCTTCCAGGTCGTCATCCGGCCCGGCGGGATGTCCCCGGAGCGTCTGGGCGAGGGGCTCGAATGGGCGTATCGGAACTTCTACTCGCTCCCCTCGCTGGTCCGGCGCTTCTCGCATCACGTCCGGCGGCAGAGCATCCGCGACAGCATGGTGACCTGGACGCTGAACTGGGGCTTCAGACACCTGAAGCAGCCCGCGGCCTGTTGATGGCGGCCCGGGACAGGATCGTGCTTCGAGGGCGGCTGGCCCGTGGAGGTGGAGGTATGCTGGGCCGTTCCGGGCTCGTGCGGTCGCTCTTCATCGGCCCCACGCTGCTGCTGACCATCCTGACGGGTGCTGACGCGCAGCCGCCGCCAAAGCCCACAGCCATCGGGTATCTCGAAGCGCCCTGCCCGCGGCCCGGCTCGTACGAGCTGGTGTTTCCAGCCGAGGGCATCCGTGACGCGCTCCAACGGATGGGCCACCTTCACGGCCGCGACATCACCTACGAACGCGGCTGCGCGTCGAATCGAGCCCAGCTGATGACGGTGGCTCAGGATCTCGCGCAACGCAGGCCAGGGGTCATCGTGGCGATCGGCGCCGAAGCGCTCCAGGCGGCCATGGACGTGACGGCCACCATTCCCATCGTGATGCTCGCGCCGTACGATCCGCGCCCTGGCGCGGGCGTCGGGCCTCAGCGCCGATCGGCGAACGTGACGGGCGTCTCGCTGAGCGAGCTCGAGCCGACCAGGCGTCGGTTGGAGATCCTCACGCAGATCGCACCGACGCTGGCGCGGGTCACCGTCCTCTGGAATCCCGATGATGCCGGCGCGAGCGGGGAGGCGAAGGCCTTGCTCACAACGGCCCGGCCGCCCGGGCCGACGCTCGAGCCGAACAAGGTCCGTGACCCCGAGGAGCTCGAAACGGCGCTGATAACGATCGCCCTGTCCCAGGGCCAGGCGCTCCTCGTGACGCTCGACGCCCTGACCTATGCAAAGCGGTATCGGATCACGGAGTTCGCTACGATGGGTCGGCTGCCCGCCGTTTACCCGACGGCGGACTTCGTCCGGACTGGAGGTCTCGTGGCGTATGGTCCGCGGTTCGGCGATCTGGCCGGGCAGGTCGCGGGCTATGTCGACAGGATCCTCAAGGGGGCGAAGCCTGCTGACCTTCAGGTGGAGCCTCCAACCAGGTTCGAGCTGGTGATCAACCTCAAGGCGGCAGGCGCCCTCGGCCTGACCATTCCCCCGTCGCTGTTGCGACAAGCGGATGAGGTCATCGAGTAATGGACCGCCGAGGAGGTTGAGTCCGAATGAGCCCGTTGCCCGCCGAACGCTGCGTCGCCTGCCGCCCGGACTCGCCCCGCGTGACGGAGGCGGAGATGGCCAGGCTCCGGCGGGAGATCCCCGAGTGGAATCTGGTGGAGCGTGAGGGGATCTCCCGCCTCGAGCGGATGTTCCGCTTCCCGAACTTTCTCGAGGCGTTGGCCTTCACCAACCGGGTCGGGGCGCTGGCCGAGGACGAGGGCCATCATCCCGCCCTCCTCACCGAGTGGGGGCGCGTCACCGTCACCTGGTGGACGCACGCGATCGGCGGCCTGCACCGCAACGACTTCATCATGGCGGCGAAGACGGACGCGCTCTTTGGGGGATCGCGATAGGACGCCGAAAGCGAGGATGAGATGGCCGCATACTTCGTGGTCGACATCGACGTGACTGATGCCACCGGATTCGACGAGTACCGGCGGGTCGTCGGGCCCGTGTTGGACAAGTACGGGGGACGGTTCCTGGCTCGGGGCGGCACCCCGGACGTCCTGGAGGGCCAGTGGAAGCCGAAGCGCCTGACGCTGATCGAGTTTCCCACCGTGGCCCGGGCCCGGGAATTCTACACGTCCCCGGACTATCAGAAGATCATCGGCCTGCGAACGAGGGCCGCGAAGACGAATCTGGTGCTGGTGGAAGGGGCGTAGGAGCTTCACGATGCAGATGCCGAGCGCCGATCTTCTGGACGTCGCCCGCGGTCTGGTCGAGAGCGGCAAGCAGGTGGCCGTGCTCTGGCAGGAAGAGGAGTCGCTCGCGTTCGTGGCGAAGGGCCGCGACTATCGCCGCGCTTTCCCTCCGATGCCGTAGCATGATCAGCGCGCGGCGGAACGCTCACCTAACCTTTCGGTGTTCGTTGACAGGGCTGGACGCGATCCCTATGATCACAGGGGTCCGAGGGGTCCGTCCCCGTGGAGGTGCAGTGCTCACGATTGAGGCTCCCCGGGCGCCCTTCCGTAGTCATACCCATCGATGGCATGGCGGCGACCCTCCCTGCCTGCGAGCTGCCGCCTGATGCGTTGTTCTCGCTGCGCGACCGAGAACCGCGACGGCGCCTCCTTCTGCCGGGAGTGCGGGACCCACCTGGATCCTCGGTGTCCGGGGTGCGGCAGCCTCATCGCGCGGGAGAGCAAGTTCTGCGATGCGTGCGGCACCGCCCTGGGCGGCGCCCTCGCCAGCGTCCACCTGGGGCCTCCCGAGAGCTACACGCCGAAGCATCTCGCCGAGAAGATCCTGACACTGCAGAGCGCGCTGGAGGGCGAGCGCAAACAGGTCACCGTGCTCTTCGCCGATGTCACGGGCTTCACCGCGCTCTCCGAGCAGATGGATCCCGAAGACGTCCACGCCATGATGGCGCGGGTCCTACGGCTGATGCTGGGCGAGGTCCACCGGTACGAGGGCACCGTGAACCAGTTCCTGGGCGACGGGATCATGGCCCTGTTCGGGGCGCCGATCGCCCACGAGGACCACGCGCAGCGGGCCCTGCACGCCGCGCTCGGCATCCGGAAAGCGCTCGAGCAGGACCGATCGCGGCTCCATCCGAGGGTCACGCTGCAGGTCCGGCAAGGCCTGAACACGGGCCTCGTCGTGGTCGGCAGCATCGGCAGCGATCTCCGCATGGACTACACGGCGGTGGGCGACACGACGAACGTCGCCGCGCGGCTCCAGCAGGCGGCCACGCCGGGGCAGGTGCTCGTGTCCGAGGCCACGCATCAGCTCATTGCGGACTACTTCGAGACCGGCGCCCTGGGCGAGGTCCCGGTCAAGGGCAAGACAGCGCCGATCCGTGTGTGGGAGGTCATCGCCCCGCGGACGGCCCGGACACGGCTCGAGGTGGAGGCCGCGCACGGCTTCACGCCGTTCGTCGGGCGGGAGCGCGAGCTGGGCACCCTTCTCGAGAGCTTCGAGAGCGCCGCCGCCGGCCGGGGTCGGATCGGGTTCGTCATCGGCGATCCGGGGATCGGCAAGTCGCGCCTCTTGCTGGAGTTCCAACGGCGCCTGGGCGATCGGGCCACCTGGCTCGAAGGCCGCGCGCTGCCCTTCGGGGACGCGATGGTCTTTCACCCGCTGATCCAGGCGCTGAAACGAGCCTTCCGCATCGACGAGCACGACGCGGAGGCCGTGGTGGCACAGAAGATCGAGGACAGCGTGGGCCGCCTCGGGGAGGACCTGCGTCCCGGTCTGCCCTATCTGAAATCCCTTCTGTCCGTGGATCCTGGCGACCCCGCCGTGCTGAAGATGGAGCCGCGGCGGCACCGGAGCGAGATCTTCGAGGCCCTGCGCCAGCTCACCCTGCGCGCCGCCGAGCGGCGGCCGCAAGTCCTCGTGCTCGAAGATGCTCAGTGGATGGACCGGGCCACCGAGGACTACGTTCGCTTCATCGCCGACAGCGTGCCCACCAGTCGGCTGCTCCTGCTGCTTCCGTACCGCACGGGCTACACCCCACCCTTCGGCGAGCGGACCTATCACGTTCACGTCCCGCTAGGGGCCCTTCCCGCGACGGACAGCCTCCGGATGGCGCGTGCGATGGTGGGAACGTCGGAGCTTCCCGGCGAGGTCGAGGCCCTGCTGCTCGACAAGGCCGAGGGAAACCCGTTCTTCCTCGAGGAGATCGTCCGGACCCTGCAGGACACCGGGGCGCTGCGGCACGTCGACGACCGCTACGTGCTGACCCGCCCTCCGGCGGAGATCGCGGTGCGGTCGACGATCCAGGACTTTATCATGGCCCGGATCGACCGGCTCGGCGAGGGGCCGAAGCGGGTGCTCCAGCTCGCCTCCGTCGTCGGCCGCGAGTTCCCTCGCCGGCTCCTCGACCGCATCGCCGAGCCCGCGGGCCAGACGAGGGAGGCCCTGGAGCAGCTCAAGGCCGTCGAGCTGATCCACGAGAAGAGCATCCACGGCGAGGTCGCCTTCGTCTTCAAGCACGCCCTCACCCAGGAGACGGCCTACGAGTCCATCCTCCTCCATCGGCGCAAGGAGCTGCACGCCCGCATCGGCCTGGCCCTCGAGGAGCTGTACGCCGGACGCCTCCCCGAGCGCTATGGCGTCCTCGCGTATCACTTCTCCCGGGCGGAGCGGCCGGCCAAGGCCCTGGAGTACCTGCTCAAGGCCGCGGACCGAGCGGCCGGCGCGTACGCCAACAACGAGGCGCGCGCCCTCTACGAGCAGGCGCTGCCGCTGATCGATGCCGGCGACCGGCCGGTGCGGGCCGAGATCTTCCGGAAGCTCGCCACCGTGACGCAGTACATCGGGGATCCCGATGCGAGCCTGCACTACGCCGAGTCGGCCCTGGAGCTGTTCGAGGAGCTGGGCGACAAGCGTGGCGCGGTCGCCATGCACCTGCACATCCAGGCGCTCTATACCTGGCAGTGGGACGGCGCGCGGGAAGATTTCGGGCTCAAGCACCTCGAGGCGGCGGCCGCGCTCGTGGAGCGCGATCCGGACAGCGTCGAAAAGGGCCTGGTCTTCCAGCGCACCGGCCACCTCTATCTGCACCGCTGCCAGCCGGCGACCACCCTGGAGTGGGCGCAGCGGGCCGTGGACATGTTCGCGCGGCTCGGCGTGCCGATGGGCACCTCGCTCGGAACCGCGCTGACCTACACGGGACGCATCGACGAGGGGATCGGCTACGCCGAGCCTAACTGGGAGCCGGTCCTCAAGGCGGCCATCCCCATGGTGATGGCGGTGATGGGCCACGAGCTCTGCCTCGCTCTGGCGCTGGCCCGTGATGTCCCGAGGGCGGCGGAGTGGGGCGAACGGGTGCTGCCCCACGTGCTCAAGACGAGCCCCGTCTTCGAGGGCATGCTGCAGCGCCCGCTCACCTTCGTGTACACGCTCGCCGGGGACGTCGCCCGGGCCCGAGAGGCGTGCGCCGCCGTCGAGCGCAGCGAGGCCCGCAGCATGCTCGGGTGCATCTACGAGGATGGCGCCGCCGTCGGGTTCCACCATCTGCGATGCGGGCGGTGGGACCAGGCGAAGTCCTACCTGGAGCGCCTCCTGCCTATCTATGAAGAGCGCAACCACCGGGCGGCGTTCGCCGCGTGTGCGCTCGTGCTGGGTCAGCTGCGCCTCGAGCTGGAGGACTTTGCCGGGGCGGAGGCGCTCCTCTCCCGCGCTCTGACGGTCGCCCGGGAAGGCGGCAACGTCCTGCTCGAGCTCTGGGCGCTTCCCGTCCTGGGCGAGCTGCACCTGCGCGCGGGCCATCCCGAGCGGGTCGGGCCAGTCCTGCAGCGCGGGTTCGCCCTGCTCGAGCCGGGGCGGCGCTGGTACGGCCTGCCCGGTCCCCTGTTCCTCGTCAAGGGCATGCTCGCCGGCGCAGAGCGCCGATGGAAGGAGGCAGCGGCTGCCTTCGACGAGGCGGTCGTGCTGGCCCGTCGGCACTGCCTGCCGTGGGACGAGGC
>DASTFB010000107.1 GCA_035709005.1 Candidatus Methylomirabilota bacterium
GAGCGCCCGGCAGTTGCGACGCTTTTGCCTGCTGCCCGCAGACGGCGAACGCCTGCTGACGACGGCCGCGGCTCGCCTGGGACTCTCGGCCCGAGGCCACGCCCGGCTGTTGAAGGTCGCCCGCACGATCGCCGATCTCGAAGAGGCTGAGGCGATCACCGTGGAACACCTCGCCGAAGCGATCCAGTACCGGGGCCTGGATCGCCAGTGGCGGGGCTGACAACTAGAAGCGGCGGCCCTGGGGCGCGATATTCGTGTAGGTGATCGTGCCGTTTCGATCGACCGTCCGAAACGTCGATCGGGGTAGCGTCGCCGCCGCGCCGCCGTACAGGTAGAGGACGCGGCTCACATACTCGCGCGTCTCCGGATAAGGGGGCACCCCCCGGTATGTGAGGACCGCTTGCTCGCCGGCATTGTAGGCGGCCAGGACGATGCGCAGGTCATCCCCGAAGCGTTCCTTGAGACCCTTGAGGTGGCGAACACCGGCGTCGATATTCTGCCGAGGATCGAAGGAATCCCGCACTCCGAGGATCGCCGCCGTTTCCGGCATGAGCTGCATGAGGCCTCGCGCGCCCCGGCGGGAAACGGCTTTGGGGTTGAACCCCGACTCGGCCCGTATGACCGCCCGGATGAGGGACTCCGGGATGCCGTACCGCTCAGCGGCTTCGCTGATCTCCCGTTCGTAGAGCCGGCGCGGCGGAGCGGCTGGGCGCGCGACGAGCACGATCGGCCTTTTGCTGGCCAGACCGTGTCGTCGATACCGCGGGTCTGTCGGGGCGTTGGTGAAGTGGACGGTCCCGTCAGGGGCGACGAACCGAAATACCTGGGCCGTGGCCGGCCCGGCAGCCCCGGCGGTGGCCAGCAGGACAGCTACCGCGGCCACATGTTTCACACGAGAATTCTAGCGAATCCGGTGACTGTAATGTCAAGAGTCAGAACTGGTATCTGTTCAGAATAGGACACTTAGACGGTGGCTGGCTCGGACGATTCCTCCAGCGCCAGGTCCACCGCCTCGCCGATGCCGTCGACCAGATGGATGGTCATCACCTGGCGGACCTCGAGGGGCAGGTCTTCGTTGAAGCTGTTCTCGTTTCGCCGGGGCAGGATGACGGTACGCACACCGGCTCGGTGGGCGGCCAGGACTTTCTCCTTGATTCCTCCGACAGGGAGCACCCGCCCCGAAAGGCTGATCTCACCGGTCATGGCCAGGCCGGGCCGCAGCCGGCGCCCAGCCAGGAGTGAGGTGAGGGCCACGGCGAGCGTGATACCTGCCGAAGGGCCGTCCTTGGGGATGGCGCCAGCCGGCACATGGACATGAATGTCCGACACTTGCCAAAAGTCCTCGCGGATGCCCAACTCGGAGGCGTGCGATCGGACCCATGACAGCGCCGCCTGGGCCGATTCCTTCATGACGTCGCCGAGCTGACCCGTCAACGTCAACGTTCGTTTACCGTCCATACGAGTCGCCTCGATGAAGAGCAGGTCGCCCCCCGCGGCCGTCCACGCGAGGCCCACCGCCACTCCGGGCACCCGGGTCCGCTCCTCGAGCTCCTCGAACTCGAACCGCGGCGTCCCTAGATAGGCCGTGACGACGTCAGGCGTGACCTGCGCGCGATCCGTACGCCCCGAGGCCCGTTCTCGCGCCACCTTGCGACACACCCCGGCGAGTTCGCGCTCCAGGTTCCGCACGCCGGATTCGCGGGTGTAGCCGCGGGCAAGCAGGCGGAGCGCTTCCGGGGTGAACTCGACGCCGACCCCCGGCTCCAGCCCGTGCTCTCGCGCCTGCTTGGGCACGAGGTGCCGTTGCGCGATCTTGACCTTCTCCTCCTCCGTGTATCCGGCCAATCGGATCACCTCCATGCGGTCCCGCAGCGGAGTCGGCACCGTATCGATCACGTTGGCCGTGGTGATGAACAGCACGCGCGAGAGGTCGACGGGCACATCGAGATAGTGGTCTCGGAACGCGGCGTTCTGCTCGGGGTCGAGCACCTCGAGCAGCGCCGAGGCCGGATCTCCGCGGAAGTCGGCGCCGAGCTTGTCGATCTCGTCCAGCATGAAGACGGGATTCTTCGTGCCCGCTCGACGCAGACCCTGCACGATCTGTCCGGGCAGCGCCCCGATGTAGGTCCGGCGGTGGCCCCGGATCTCCGCTTCGTCCCGGATGCCGCCCAGTGAGATCCGGTGGAACTTCCGGCCGAGAGCCCGCGCGATCGAGCGTCCCAGCGAGGTCTTGCCCACTCCAGGAGGCCCGACGAAACAGAGGATCGGATCCTTGCCCTGAGGGCGGATCTTCTTGACGGCCAGGTGCTCGAGAATGCGCTCCTTGACCTTGGCCAGGCCCTCGTGGTCCTCGTCCAGGATCGCCTGCGCCCGATCGATATCGACGGTGTCGGTCGTCTCGACCCTCCAGGGCATGGCCAGCAGCCAGTCGATGTAGGTCCGGGCCACGGTGTATTCCGCCGCAGCGGCCGGCATCTTGGCCAGCCGGTCGAGCTCGCGCAGCGCCTCGTCGTGCGCTTCCTGTGGCATACCGGCGGCCGCGATCTGCTCCCGCAGCGACTCGATCTCCCGACTGCGCTCGTCTCCGTCCCCCAGCTCCTTCTGGATGGCCTTGAGCTGCTCACGCAGGTAGTACTCGCGCTGGGTCTTGGACATCTCGGACTCGATCTCCGACTGGATCTTCGAGCCCAGGGTGAGGACCTCGACCTCTTTGGTCAGGGCGGTGACCAGCTTTTGCAGCCGCTCCTTGACGTTGGTCGTTTCCAGCAGGTCCTGCTTCAGGGCCAGCGGCAGCGTGGGCAGCGATGAGGCGACCACGTCGGCGAGAACACCGCCACTCGTGGTGCCGGTGACGACCGTGGCCAGCTCGTCGGGCAGCGTGGGGGACAGGGCCACCACCCGTTGGAACAGCGACGTGGCGCTCCGCCCCAGGGCTTCGGCCTCGATGTCCTCGGGCGCGGGCACTTCCTCGGTCAGGGGCTCGATGCGGGCTCGCAGGTAAGGCTCGGTGGCGACGATCTCGAGCACGCGCAGCCGGCTGAGACCCTGCACGACCAGTCGCAACGTGCCGTCCGGTTGCTTGAGCACGCGATGGATCATGGCGAGTGTCCCGAGTTGATGCAGCCCCTCGGCCCGCGGGACCTCTTCGGCGGCGTCGCGCTGGGTCACGGCCGCCACCAGGCGACCGTGCTGCACGGCCTCCTCGATCGCCTGGACAGACGATGGGCGCCCGGCTGCGAGCGGAACGACGGCATTCGGGAACACCACCGCCCCACGCAGGGGCAGGATCCCGATCACGTCGGGGATCGGACGGTCGTGGGCCTGCTCCCTCGTGTCAGACGCCATCGTACGCTCTCAGCCTTTCTGTGATCCGCGTCACTCAGAACAGATCGACTGGCTGCAGGTGCCCGGAGGCCGATCGGACCAGCGCCTCCTTGGCCTCTCGGCGCGGCCGGCTGACCGGCGCGCCTTCTTCGCCGCTTTCCCGCACATAGGCGAGGAGATCCTCGATCTGCCGCTGCATTTCCAGCATTCGACGCCTCATCCTTAGGATGATCTCGACGCCGGCAAGATTCACGCCCAGATCCCGGGTCAAGCGGATGAGTCGGGCCAGTTCTTCCACGTCCTCCGGCGAATACATCCGCGTGCGGCCCTGGGTACGGCTCGGCCGCAACAACCCCTTCCTCTCGTAGAACCGCAGGGTCTGGGGGTGCACCTTCAACATGCTGGCCACGACACCGATCGTGTAAAGCGGCTTGCTCCGGTCGTTCACTCCGCCCCTCCCGCGTAGCGGTCGAGATCGGCCCGAGGCGTCAGTGGAATCAGCCGCTCGAGCTCCCGGACCAGCTCGTCGGTGCGCGCGTCGAGCCCCCGGGGGACCTCCACGCGGATGGTGACGTAGAGATCTCCGCGACCCTCACCAGTCAGCTTCGGCAGCCCGTGGCCCCGCAAGCGGAATACCTCACCGGCCGTCGTCCCCGGAGGCACCACGAGAACCGCTTCGCCGGTAGGTGTTGGCACTCGCATGCGGACGCCCCGGATGGCTTCCCACACGCTGATCGCCACGTCGCAGTACATGCCGTCTCCCTGACGCTTGAAGAACGGATGCTCGCGGACCCGCGTGCTGACGACCAGATCTCCCCGAGGCCCGCCGAACGCTCCGGCGCTTCCCTCGCCGCGCACCCGCACCTGGGTACCGGAGTCCACGCCGGCGGGAAGCCTCACCCTGACGGCATCCACGACCCGCCGGACCCCTCGCCCCCGACAGAACCCGCAGGCTCCAGCGGAGGTGAGCCCGGACCCGCCACAGGCGTCACAGGGCGAGAACCGCGGTACGTCCAGGCGTACGGTGGTGTCGCGGGCGGCCTGGCCAAACGAGAGGTCCACGGCCACGTGGACATCCTCGCCTGTCCGGCCGCCCTCCACCGCCACACCGGTCGGGCCATAGCGATCGTAGATGGCCCGGGCCGTCGGATCGCTCAGCACACGGTACGCCTCGGAGATCTCCTCGAAGAGGGGGCGGGCGCCCTCTTCCCAGAAGTTGACGTCGGGCGAGTACTGCCGGGCCAGCCGCTGAAACGCCCGCCGGATCTCGCGAGGGTCCGCCGTGTCGGCGATTCCCAGGACGGCATAGTAGTCCCGTCTCATGGCCTAAGATTTCTTGTCGCCTAGATCCTCGAAATCGGCGTCCACGACCTCGCCCTCCTTGGCGCCGCCGGCGGCCTCGCCCTCGGTGGTCGGTCCCCCCGGCTGACCCCCACCGGCGGTCCCGCTCTGCGCCTGCCGGTACATCACCTCGGCCAGCTTGTGTGAGACTCGCGTGAGATTCTCCTGCGCCTGTTTGATGCGCTGGCTGTCCTCACCCTTGAGGGCCTCCTTGGCCTCCCCCAGCGCTTCCTCGATCGCTTTGCGGTCGGCCTCCTCCAGCTTGGACCCGTGCTCGGCGAGCGTACGCTCCGTGGAGTACACCAGCGAATCGGCCTGGTTGCGGATCTCGATCTCCTGCTTGCGCTTGACGTCCTCGGCGGCATTCGTCTCGGCGTCTCTCACCATGCGTTCGACCTCCTCCTTGGTCAGCCCCGAGGAGGCGGTGATCGTGATGTTCTGCTGCCGGCCGGTGGCGGTATCTTTGGCCGAGACGTTGAGGATGCCGTTGGCGTCGATGTCGAACGCGACTTCGACCTGCGGAACCCCCCTCGGCGCCGGGGGGATCCCGACCAGGTGGAACTTGCCAAGCGTCCGGTTATCCCGGGCCATCGGCCGCTCGCCTTGAAGGACGTGGACCTCCACCGAGGTCTGGTTGTCGGCCGCGGTCGTGAAGATCTCGCTCTTCTTGGTGGGGATCGTCGTGTTGCGCTGGATGAGCGTGGTCATGACGCCCCCGAGGGTCTCGATGCCGAGAGACAGTGGCGTGACATCCAGCAGCAGCAGATCCTTCACCTCGCCGGTGAGGACCGCCGCCTGGACCGCCGCTCCGACCGCCACCACCTCGTCGGGGTTGACGCCCATGTGGGGTTCTTTGCCGAACAACTGCTTGACGACCTCCCGCACTTTCGGCATGCGCGTCTGCCCACCGACCAGGATCACCTCGTCGATGTCCTTCGGCGTCACTCCAGCGTCCTGCATCGCCTGACGGCAGGGCCCCAGAGTCCGGTCGACCAGATCGGCCACCAGCGCCTCGAGCTTGGCGCGCGTCAGCGTCAGGACGAGGTGCTTCGGCCCACTGGCGTCCGCGGTGATGAAGGGAAGGTTGACTTCCGTCTGCACGGTCGTCGAGAGCTCGCACTTGGCCTTCTCGGCAGCCTCCTTGAGGCGCTGCAAGGCCATGCGGTCCTTCTGCAGATCGATCCCGTGCTCCTTCTTGAACTCACCGGCGATCCAGTCGATGACGCGCTGGTCGAAATCGTCGCCCCCGAGATGGGTATCCCCGTTGGTGGCCTTCACCTCGAAGACGCCCTCGCCGATCTCCAGGATGGATACGTCGAAGGTGCCACCGCCCAGGTCGTACACCACGATCGTCTGATCCTTCTTCTTGTCCATGCCGTAGGCGAGGGCCGCGGCGGTCGGCTCGTTGATGATGCGGAGAACCTCCAGGCCGGCAATCTTGCCCGCGTCCTTGGTGGCCTGGCGCTGGCTATCGTTGAAGTAGGCCGGCACCGTGATCACCGCCTGGCTGACCTTCTCACCCAGGTACGCTTCGGCGGCTTCCTTCAGCTTGCGCAGGATCATGGCCGAGATCTCCGGAGGCGCGTACTGCTTGCCCCGAATCTCCGCGCGGACATCGCCGTTCGCTGCTTTGACGACCTTGAACGGGACGAGCTTGATCTCTCCCAGGACCTCGTCGTAGCGGCGCCCCATGAACCGTTTGATCGAGAAGACGGTATTCTCGGGGTTCGTGATCGCTTGCCGCTTGGCGACCTGTCCGACGAGGATCTCTTCATCCTTGGTGAAACCGACGACGGACGGCGTCAGGCGACTGCCCTCCTGATTCGCGATCACCGTCGGGTTGCCGCCTTCGACGACCGCCACCACGGAGTTCGTCGTCCCGAGGTCGATACCGATTACCTTCGCCATGTCCTGTTCTCCTTCTCTTCCTCAAATGGCAGGGAGGCGAAGCGGAGCCGAACACCCGCCTCGCCTCCCACACCCTGGGCGCCTAGCGAATGTCGACCTTGATCTCCTTGGGCCGGACCTCTTCCACCTTGGGCAGCTTGATCTCCAGCACCCCGTCCCGGTAACTCGCCGTGACCTTGTCGGCCTGCACGGGCACCGGCAGCGAGATGGTCCGCTCGAACTTGCCGTAGACCCGCTCCAGGCGGTGGACGCCGTCCTCCTTCAGCTCCTTGTCCCACTTCCGCTCGCCCTTCACGGTAAGCAGGTCACCCGTGATGGAGACGTGGACGTCCTTTTCTTTCACGCCAGGAACTTCCAGGGTCACATAGAGGTCGTCTGTCGTTTCGTGCATGTCGCACAGGGGAACCCAGGTCCGCTCACCAGCCGCCACCGTAGCCGGACGACCGTAGAAATTGTCGAACAGCCGGTTCACTTCCTGCTGGATATCCCCGAGATCGCGAAACGGCTCCCACCGGCTCAGCGGACTCGCGAAGGAACGCCAACGCTCGATTGCCATCTCCTTGTCCTCCTTCCTCGCCTTCTGCCGGCAACCGCCGGCTCCTGATTGAGTGCATAAACCTTATATCAAGTGAGTGTGTCATTGTCAAATTGCTCTGGTCTTTTGACACTAACTAGCCGGTAAACGCTTATCTTTCGCTGATTTGTGTGTGCCGTGCTAGCGTGTGGCCCGGTGCGGCTTGGATGCGGCGGCTGCTTAACAACTCTTGTTGTCTGGGGCATCATCGCCGGCGCTCTTGCCTCAGTAGGCTGGCTCGCCACGGGAATCCTCGCCGAAGCAGAGCTGGCGCCCGTCCTCTCCGGCGACGAGGCGCTCGCCCGACAAAAGCTCTCCCAGGTCCTGGCCACTGCCCGTAACCGGCCACAGCAGTCGCGCCTCGTGAGCTTCACTGAGGGGGAGCTGAACGCCCTCCTGTCCCGAAGGCTCCCAGAGCTTGCAGAGTTCCCCCTGACGCGGGTCCAGCTTCGTCTGCCTGGCCTTGGAACCGCCGAAGTCGCCGGCCGAGTTCCGGTCGCCGCCCTGCTCGGTGAACAACCATTCAATCGGTTGGTGAATCTCTTACCAGCGGGGTGGCAGCAAACCCCTGTCTGGGTCAGGTTCCGGGTCCGAGCCAGCGTGGAGCCGATGGACGACGGTCGCCGCCGCTACATGCGGCTTCGGATCGAGCGATTCTGGCTGGGGCGGCGGCGTCTGCCGGCCATCCTGCCGCGCTTGATGCTGAGCCCGGCGACGCTTAGAGTTCTGCACTTCCGCCTACCGGATTCGGTGGCGGAGGTCTCCCTTCAGGCCGGGCGTATCGACGTCGTCAGGGTCGAGAAGCCCTGACGTACCGCAGCTGGAGGTCGTAGATCAGCTCCTCCAGGACCTGGCTCTCTTCCGGCGTCCGGTGACCCTCGGTCTTGTCCCGAAGCAGCATCAACGTGTCGATGGCTTCCGCGGCATGTGCGGGATTGCGCTCGGCCTGGCCGGTGGACGGGTCGTGGACACCCTCGAGACCAGCCAGGGCCAGGCTTCCCAGCATCATGAAGAGGCCGGTCAAGCTGCGCTCCTGAGGCGCCGAGGGGCCACCCGTCGTCGGTGGCGGCGGCGCCGGTCGGCCGGCCTCGGCCTGCCTCCGCTCCTCTCCAGGTGCGGAGCGGGGCTCCTCGGGGCGATGCCGCCGATCCCGGATTTCAAAGCCCCGCTCGGAGTCGTCCTGCGCCATGTCCGCGAACGTAGCATACGAAAAAAGCCTTACGGTATAATCAATTCCACCCTTCAGGAACGGACATGGCCGAGTCCCCCGGACACGTCTTCAACCGCCTCGTTGAAATCCTGGCGCGTCTTCGCGCCCCCGATGGCTGTCCGTGGGATCGCGAGCAAACCCGAACGTCGTTGAAGCCCCATCTCATCGAAGAAGCCTACGAAGTTCTGGACGCGCTGGAGTCCAGCGATCCCCGTCACCTGGCCGAGGAGCTGGGCGATCTGCTCTTCCAGGTGATGATCCACGCTCAGATAGCCAGCGAGCTCGGCGAGTTCACCATTGCCGACGTGCTCACGGGACTGGTCGACAAGATGGTCAGCCGCCATCCCCACGTCTTCGGCGAGGCATCGGTGAGCACCGCGCAGGAGGCGCTCACGCAGTGGGAGCGCCTGAAGCGGCGGGAAGCGTTGGCGGCCGGTCATCATCGTTCGGTGCTGGACGGCGTGCCTCGAGCCCTGCCGGCCCTGCTCCGCGCCCAGCGCCTGCAGGGAAAGGCCTCGCGCGTTGGCTTCGATTGGCCCCATGCGCGCGCGGCCTGGGGGAAGGTCGAAGAAGAGGTGCGCGAGGCCGCCGCCGTGCTCGCCGACAATGCGCGGCTCACCGAAGAACTGGGGGACCTGCTCTTTTCCCTGGTCAACGTCGCCCGCCTGGCCGGCATCGACGCCGAAGGCGCGCTCGGGCAGGCCAGCGACAAGTTCCGCCGGCGCTTTGCCGACATGGAGCGCCGTCTCCATGCCGAGGGCAAGTCGGTGGACAGCGTTCCGCTGGAGGAGTTGGAGCGGTGCTGGCAGGCAGCCAAAGCCCAGGAGGAGCCGGAGCAGGGGTGGAGATGAAGGTCAAGATAGGAGCAGCCACGGTTGCCATCGAGCGCGGCGACATCACCGACCGGGACGTCGACGCCATCGTCAATGCCGCGAACACGACGCTGGCAATGGGAACCGGTGTGGCGGGCGCGATCAAGCGCAAAGGTGGGGTCATCATCGAAGAGGAAGCCATACGCCAGGGGCCCATCGAGGTCGGGGAAGCGGTCCTCACCACCGGTGGCAACCTGATGGCAACCCACGTGATCCATGCCGCGGTGATGGGTGCCGACCTGAAGACCGACCCCGATAAGGTGGCCTTAGCCACCCGGGCACTCCTGGCCCTGGCCAACAAGCACCGTATCACTTCGCTGGCCTTACCGGCCCTGGGAACCGGGGTCGGCCATGTGCCCCCGGCCCTCTCGGCCGAGGCGATGCTGAAAGAGGTTATCGGCCACCTCAAGAGCGGCCAGAGCAGCCTCAAACGGGTGCTCTTCGTGCTGTACCAGGACGACGCCTACAAGATCTTTTCAGAGACATTGAAGCGGTTGGGGGGAGTGGCGTAAGACAAACTCGGGCAGTCCGTTCAACCGCCGCATCGGCGACCTTCTCGTTGCCGAAGGCCTGATTTCGCAGGAAGACAGTCGCCTCGAGGCCGCGGCCAAGAAGCAGCTGCCCTACTGGTCAAAAGTGCGTCGGCGTTGACTACGCCGACGTGGACACCATTACCCGCCCATTCGACCCGACTGGTGCGCAGGGGCCGTACGCCTCGTCGAGTGCCCGGCCCCTGCGCGCTACCGCCGTCGCTGACCTACGACAACTGCATCGCCTCCACATCAGTCTCGCTCGGCGTCCGCCGAACACCCGCCTTACCATCGGGGACACACTTCACAGCGAGCGGCCGCACCGCGGTGTTCGACACTATCCGCTGACTGGCCCGGCGGCTGCAACCGTCAGTCCCCGACGATCTTGACCGAATCGGTCCCGCGGATCGCCCCACCGTTCAACGTACGGCCCTCCAACGTCAGCGTACCGGTCTGGTTGGTGCTGCGTGCCGCGACGTCCAACGCCTCGGTGCTGATATGCACCAGGAGGTCCAGGAGGCCATCGCCATTCAGATCCACGAGCGACGCTTGGGGAGAGCCGTTGCCCAGCAGAGCGACCGACATACCCGCGAGCTTGACCGTACTGAGGTCCACCGACGACACGTCAAAGCTCGACGTACTGTAAATCGCGACAGGGATGGTCCCTTGAGCACCAGGGTTGAGCGACGCCGGCTTGATGTCGATGGACACCACGGTCGCCTCGCCAAACGGCCTGGTCCACGGCAGGTTGTCCTGCCCCCATGGACTCACTACGACCCTTGGTGCGTCGCAGAAGCCGTCACCGTCCTGGTCGCTGCAGCCCTCGGCGGGGGTGTCGAAGTCAGTCCAGTAGTTGCCGCCAGTCGGCAGGGCGAGGGAGAACCACGTCGTGCCCACGACAGCAGCCTGGACCTGGTTGTCGAAGAAATTGTTGTTGACGACGGTATTCCCCACTGAGGACAGGACGTCCAGACCGCGTGCGTTGTTGGAGATCGTATTTTCCCTGAGGTTGTTGCCATTGCTGAAGGTGTCGATTCGCACGCCGAACTGGCTGTTGCGCCGCACGGTATTCCGTCTGAGCATGTTCCCGCCGGCTGCGGTCAGTTGAATACCCCCGGCGTTACCCTCGACCGTGTTGGCCTCGAATGTGTTACCTGAGGACGAGGAAACGACAATCCCGTTTCCGTTATTGGTGACGACACAGTTCCTCACGGTCACCGACGTTTTCCCGTTGAGGGTGATCCCCGTGGCGGCGCCGCTGATACGATGGCCGTTGCAATCCAGCACGATGCCATGCGCACCGATCGTGATTCCCCCGACGTTGTCAGCGGTGAGCGTGGTATCCGTGATAATCACGGTCTGTGCCGACAGCAGCGAGGGCGCGACGACGCCCGCGACAGAGACGATCAGGACTACCACCCATTGACATGCAATCTGGCGAGTTTGTCCTGGCCACCAGCTCATAACGTGTCCCCCCTTGTCGCCCTGGTCCAGCTTCGACCAGTTCCCGTAAGGAAGTTGAATGCAGGGGGGATGCCACACCCTCCAGATCAACCGTCGTGTATCCGCATACTTATGGGTGACCTACAACGCCGGGACGAGACAGGTGACCAGGACTGGCATCCAGACTGACAAAAGACGGCACCGATTGGTCGTTCGGGTGAGGCGCGCTACGACAGCAAGGAGTGCGGGCGCTAACGGCTGTCCGGAAAGTCGTCCCGGACTTTGACGCTGTTCTGAGGCGTGAGGTCGAGCTTGAGATCCTCCCCGGCCTTGAGCGCCACCTTGAGGCGCCAGATGGGAGGACCGGCCACGCGGTTCGTGAGGGAATACTCTCCGGGCGGAACATCGGCGATGCGGAACATCCCGCGCTCGTCCGTCTGCACTCGATAGAACTCGTCCTCGATAGACGTGCCCTTAATACCTTTGAGGAACAGCCGAAGGTGAGGCTGGGGACGCACGCTGCCGTCCTTGCTCCACAGGACCTGCCCTGAGAGGCTGGCGCGGTCCGGGCGCGTGGGCGCCGGCTCGGAGGATGGCGCCGCCTGTGCCTTGGAGCGGAAGGCGCGGAGCCACTCGCGGGCGTCCTTGACCTCCTGCGAATCTGCCACCCCATTTGCGACGACCCACTCGAACTGGGCTTCGGCCTCGTCGCTGAGGTCGAGCCAACTCGCACTGACCGCGAGCAGGTGATGAGCCTCGACGCTGTCCGGGGTTTCGGCAACGACCTGACGGAGAAGCCGTGCGCTGGTGTCATAGTCGCGCCGCGCAATTGCCTCGCGCGCCTGGGCGAGCAGATCTGGCGGCGGCGTCGCGCTGGGCTGCAACCGCGGCGCGTCCTGGCAGGCAACGGTCAGGGTGAGTATGCCCACCGCCAGGAGCGTGAGACGGGTGACGGTGAACATCAGCTCGAGACCTCGCGCCAGGTCCCGGGCTTCACCATGAAGCCCTGCGGAATTCTGCCGCCAGCGTTGTTGATATTGTTGCAGTCGTAGTTGATCGAGATCGTACCGTTCGTCGTGGTATCGATCTGGGTATCGTTCGCGCCATTTTCGTTGTGAGCGATGACCGCCCCGTTGACGACGGCCGTGCCGTTCCCCGCGGTCAGGTCGTCGGCGGCGTAGACCAGGCCGTTGTAGGTGGCGTCACCGCTGAGATCGATCGAGCCCATGACGATCATCCAGCCGGAATAGGTGCCACCGCTACCGGCGATCCGGACATCGGCCATATCGGCGACATTGCTCGCCGTGGGCGGATTCCCGCTGATGGTATCCACGAACACGATGCCGTTGGGCAGGGGGACGCTCGTGCCGAAGTTGACCGCTCCGTTCCAGGTTCCGCCGGTTGACGGCCCGTTGTAGTTCGGCGGTCCCCAGTACGTCCCGGCTTGCTTGGCCATGTCCTTGAGCATGTTCAGCTCGTCCCGCGTCAGCGTCAGGTCATTGAACGTCGTCGGGGCGTTCGGCTGGCTCTCGAGACAGCTCGGGCTCTGGCAGTCCGTTTGATTGCTGCTGCAGTCGACGCCCGCGCAGATCTGTGCCGCGCCATCCACTTCCGTGGCATTCGACGAATAGCTCCCACTCGCGGGTCCGCTGCCGTTACAGATGTTGCCATAGGCGGCGATGGCCGCGTTGCCGGACACGAGCGTCTCGCCGTCGACGTTCAGGGCTCCAGGCGGCCGGAAGCGGTGGTTGAGCGACATCAGCGTGACGCGCACGGCGCGAGTCGCGGAGGGGTTGGCGTTGTTGGGAATCCAGCCGGTACTCGCCACCTGCACCTCGTTGGGCCTCGCCCCTGGCATGAGCTGCACCGTGTAGCCACCCACCGCCACCGGATCATTGGAGGCGGTCAGGCTGAACAGGGAGCTGCCGTCCCAGGGCGCGCCCTGCGGGCCGGCCAGTGGTGTGGCGACGCCATAGGTGACCGGGCCCGTCGGCGCCGGGCTCAGCGTCCAGATGGATCGTTCCACTCCCGCCTCGGCCAGCGTCAGGGCCTGGTCCGCCCGCTTCAGGTTCGTGGAGCTCAAGGGCTCCGTCGTGCCGAGCATGGCCAGGGCCGCGGTGAGCGACCCGAGAACAGCCAGCACCATCAGGGCTATGGGAAGTGCCATTCCGCGTTCATCGCGCAGGACCTTCAGGACTGTTGTTTTCAGAACCGGCATGTCTCTTCCCCCTCCCCTACGAGTTGCGGAGCCGGACGGTTGTCGTGACCTGAGACTTTGTGTCGGCCACAGTCCCCGCCGGAGCGGTCTCCTCGGTGCGGGTCCGGATCGTGATGGAGACGGTCTTCGCGGTCGGGTAGGTCAGGGTCAACTGCTCGACGCCGCCGATCAGCGTCAGGAATTGTAGATCCACGCCGGTTTCCTGCCGCTGCAGCGCGCCGCCACTCAGACGATACGTCACCCGCTCGCCCCGGAGCACCCCATCCACGGCGACCGCGATGGCCTCGCCGACAACCCCGTTGCCATTCCAATCGGTCTGGACGGTCAGCTGGGTCGCCGTCTGATTGGCCAGCGCCTGCGCCTCGCGGATCTCGCGGGCCATGCGTTCCAGCGCTACGCGGGCGTTCTGCTGGACCTCGACCCGATTGGATCCGTAGAGGTAAGCCCGCAGGCCGCTCTCGTGAACCGTCGCCAGGCCGGCGAGCGCCAGGCCCAGAACCGCCAAGCCGACCAGCAGCTCGGCGAGGGTGAATCCTTTCTGGCAGGCCCAGGGTGTCATGGCCAGGCCTATTGCCGCAGGGCCACGAAAGTCGTCATCTTCGCAGCCTCCTCGGTCGTGTTATTGAGCGTGCCGACGCCCGTCTGTGGTCGGAAGAACACGGAAACGGTTACCTGACGGATACCGCTGTCCAGCACGCCGCCGCTGCATCCGGGGGGGACGCCACAATCCTCGATGCGCACCTCGCGGCGATAGAGGGGATGTCCGGCAATCGTCCCGTAGCCTTCGTCAGCAAAGGTAACGGTGCCGGTGTTGCCGGTGATGTTCAGCGGTGCCGGCGAGGCGCAGGTTGCAGTGGTCACCGTTGGCGCACTCGTCGTGGGATTCGAGCGTCCGACTGAGTCACTATAGTTCGGAAAGCAGGTCCACACACCGTTCTTGACCTGCTCGAGGCGCTGCTGGGCCAGGAACACAGCTGTGGTCCGAAAGTTCGCCTGACCGATGTGGCCCAGCGAGAGAGGGACCAGCCCCGCGAGGGCGATCAATCCGATCAGGATGACCGACATAGCGATCAGGACCTCGACGAGAGTCAGCCCGGCCTCGTCGTTCCTTACAATCGTCAGCATTCGCCTCATGTCGCTACGGTTCCTATTTCGTCACGCGTCCAGAGGGCGCGACGACGACGTCACGGGTCAGCCCCTGCGCGTCGGCGATCCTGAAGACCGCTTGCGCCGGCGCCGCGCCGAGCCGATCGAACACCGGATTATTACCGGGGGGGTTCTTGGTCACGGTTACATCGCCGGCCAGCGTGTAGAAGCCGTTCGTCGCCGTTCCGGGGCCGTTCCAGACTGTCCCACCCCCGCAGGTACCCAGCCAGAATCGGTACCGCTTGGTGCCGTCGACCAGCTCCACACAGACGTTGCGGTTCCGAGCAAGGGCGAGGTGGCGGGCGTTGTTCAGCCCAGCGACCAGTTCTTCGGCTGCTGCCTTTACCGTCGACGCCCGCCAGTAGCCGATGAGGGTCGGCATTGATGCCAATGCCAAAGTGCCGAGGATGGCGAGAACAACGAGCACTTCGCCAGTGGTAAATCCACCGCTTGTCGGTCGCCGAACGACCCGATGGAGCATTGGACGGTTTCCTTCCCTACACATGACCCAAGCCTTTGCAGCAAGGAATGGACCAAGCTGGTTGTGTCGCCTAAATCGTGTCGCCGGAAGCAGCCGAACCGCTGAGCCTTCAAACACCGCCACGGAAAAATTCGCCATCAGTGCCAGCTTGTACCCAGGGGCGACGAGAATTGCCGCCTTCCTGGTACACGCCCGGCGCGAGCAGACATCGTCGCCGGGATACGGCCTCTGAACCCCAGAAGACTAGGTGGTATCGAGCACCGGTTGCTCTCACCAGGAGTGGAACGCCTTTCTCCGGCGTCAACCGACCGATGACGAGCTCTTTGGGGCGTCCCGTCGCCCACCCCCAGGTGTTGACGTGCGGCGTAGCGTTCCACTGGCGAGGAAGGGCGAAACAGCGCTCGATCGACAGGATGGGTAAAAAGGCGAGCTGGCAGGCTGGAGTGGCCACGGACCGATCGATGTGGGGGAAGCGGCCCTCACCAGGACGACGCCAACAAGATCTTTTCAGAGACATTGAAGCGGTTGGGGGAAGTAACGTAAGAATGCTTTAATGGCTTATTCGAAGCTCGGGCAGTCCGTCAACCGCCGCCTCGGCGATCTTCTCGTTGCCGAAGGCCTGATTTCGCCGCAAGATCTGACCCGGGCCTTGGCGGCCCAGAAGGGCACCGCCGAAAAGCTCGGATCCGTTCTCCTCAGCCTCAAGCTCCTCACCGAGGAACAGCTGATCGGCTTCCTGTCCCGGCAGTATGGCATCCCTTCCATGACGCTCGCTCAGTTCGACGTCGATGCGGATGTGCTGCGTCTCGTGCCGGCGGCCATCGCCAAGAAGTACGAGGTTCTACCCGTGAAACGGGTCAGCAACTCGCTGACACTCGCCATGGTCGACCCCACCAACGTCTTCGCGCTCGACGACATCGCCTTCATGACGAACCTCCAGGTTCTGCCGGTTGTGGCCTCTCAGGCAGCCATCCGCAAGGCTATCGAGCGCAACTATGAGGGTCACGGCGGTGCGGCCACCGAGAGCCTTACCGACCTGGCCAGTGACGTCACCGCAGCGGCCGTGGAGGTCGTGGAAGACAAGGAAGCGCCCAAGCTCGACATCTTCGAGCTGAAGGAGTCGGCGGACGAGGCGCCGGTGGTGAAGCTGGTCAACATGGTGCTCGGTGACGCCATCCAGAAGGGCGCGTCGGACGTCCATTTCGAGCCCTACGAGAAGGTGTACCGGATTCGCGTTCGTGTCGACGGCGTCTTGCACGAGATCCTCTCGCCACCCAAGCGGCTGGAGCCAGCCCTCACATCGCGGATCAAGATCATGTCCAACCTGGACATCGCCGAGCGGCGGCTGCCCCAGGACGGCCGCATCAAGCTTCGCTACAACGACCGGGAGATCGATTTCCGGGTGGCCATTCTGCCGACGATCTATGGCGAGAAGGCCGTCCTCCGGATCCTGGACAAGGAGGCTCTGCGACTCGACCTCACTGAGCTCGGGTTCGATCCCGGGAGCCTCGAGCAGTTCCAGGCGGCGATCCGCCAGCCTTATGGGATGGTCCTCATCACAGGCCCCACCGGCTCGGGCAAGACCACGACGCTCTACTCGGCAATCCAGGCCATCAATTCGCCCGAGCAAAACATCCTGACCGCGGAGGACCCCGTCGAGTACAACCTGCGGGGCGTCAATCAGATCCAGATCAACGAGGCCGTGGGGCGCACCTTCGCGGCGGTCCTGCGTTCATTCCTGCGCCAGGATCCCGATGTGATATTGGTCGGCGAAACGCGCGATCTGGAGACGGCCCAGATCGCCATCCGGGCGGCCTTGACCGGCCACCTCGTGTTCTCCACGCTGCATACCAACGACTGTCCCTCCACGGTGGCGCGGCTGGTCGACATGGGCATCCCCCCGTACCTGGTCGCATCCGCGCTCGTCCTGATCGTCGCCCAGCGCCTGGGCCGCAAAGTGTGCAACGAGTGCCGGGAATCTTACGAGATCGACCAGGAGAGCCTGACACCCTACGGGCACCAACCGACAGGACCTAGGCGGGTCACAGTCTACAAGGGCAAGGGGTGTACGGTCTGCAACTTCACCGGCCTGAAAGGCCGAGTGGCATTTTACGAAGTCATGCCGATGACGGCGGAGTTGCGCGATATGATCCTGAGAGGCGCACAAGAGGCGGAGTTGCGCCGAGCCGCGCAGCGCTTGGGCATGCGCACGCTGCGCCAGGCGGGGCTCACCAAGGTGCTCGACGGCGCTACGACGGTGGAGGAGGTGCTTCGAGTCACCGTCGCCGAGTAACGGGCCGGGAGGAACGATGGCGGCTACGATGGCTGATCTGCTGCAGATCCTCGTTGATCGAGGCGGTTCCGACCTCCACATCACGACCGGCACGCACCCCCAGATCCGTATCGCCGGCAAACTAATGCCGTTGTCCGAGTTCGAGCAGCTGACGCCCCAGGACACGCAGCGATTGGCCTACAGCGTGCTGAACGAGGCCCAGAAGCAGAAGTTCGAGGAAGAGAGCGAGCTCGACCTGTCTTTCGGCATCCAGGGGTTGGCCCGATTCCGCTGTAACGTCTACCGGCAACGCGGCGCCGTCGGCGCCGCTATCCGAGTAGTGCCCTACAAGATCCGCAGCTTCGAGGAGCTCGGCCTGCCGAAAGTCGTCGAGGAGCTGGCCGAGCGGCCCAAGGGCCTCGTCCTCGTCACCGGTCCCACCGGCTCGGGAAAGTCCACGACGCTGGCCGCCATGGTGGACAAGATCAACAACGAGCGCAGCGAGCACATCGTCACGATCGAGGATCCCATCGAGTTCGTGCACCCGCACAAGCGGTGCGTCGTGAACCAGCGGGAGGTCTTCGCCGACACCCATTCCTTCAAGAACGCGCTCAAGTCGATCCTGCGTCAAGATCCCGACGTCGTGCTGGTCGGCGAGATGCGCGATCTAGAAACCATCGCCGCTGCTATCACGATCGCGGAGACGGGTCACCTCACCTTCGGGACGCTGCACACCAACTCTTGCGCCCAGACCATCAACCGAATCATCGACGTGTTCCCGACGACGCAACAGGCACAGGTCCGAGCCCAACTCTCACTGGTACTCGAGGGGGTGCTCTCGCAGACGCTCATCCCCAAGATCGGGGGCGGGCGGACGATGAGCATGGAAATCATGGTGGCGACGCCTGCCATCCGGAACCTCATCCGGGAGGAGAAGATCCACCAGATCTATTCTGCGCTGCAGTCCGGCGCCAAGTTTGGCATGCAGACGATGAACCAGTCCCTGGCCGATCTCGTCCGTCGCCACCAGATCACCCGCGAGGATGGCATGAACCGGTCGACCCTTCCCGAGGAGCTCGCCCAGCTGCTCCAGAGCGATGGGGGCGGGGCTTCCCCCGCGACGGCAGGCGCGGGCAGCGCGTCGCCGTTCTCCCGGCGGTCGTAGGAGGCCATCTTGCCGAACTTCGTCTACCGAGGGAGGACGATCGCCGGCGCTGTGGCCGGCGAGGTTGAGGCAACCGACCGGGCCAACGCTGTCGGCGAGCTCCGTTCCCGGGGCATTCTGGTTACCGCCGTCACCGAGCGGCGGACCAGGGCCGCGACATCCGCTCGACGTGGTGGCGGAGGCAAGGTCAAGGACCGAGAGCTCGCCGTGTACACCCGTCAGTTCTCGGCGATGATCGACGCCGGCCTGCCGATCACCCAGTGCCTCTCGATCCTGGCCGAGCAGACGGAATCCAAACACCTCCGCAACGTCACCCAGCAGATCGTCAAGGAAGTAGAGGCGGGCGCCGCCCTGGCTGACTCTTTCCGCAAGTTTCCCCGAGTCTTCAACGATCTGTTCACCAACATGCTGCAGGCCGGCGAATCGGCCGGCGTGCTTGACGTGGTCCTCCAGCGGTTGGCGGCCTACATCGAAAAGGCCGCTTCGCTGAAGCGTAAGGTCAAGGGCGCCATGGTGTACCCCGCGACTATTATCTCCGTGGCCGTCCTCGTGGTGATCTTCATGATGACGTTCGTCATCCCGACCTTCAAAACCATGTTTACGGGGTTGGGGGCCGATTTGCCGCTGCCGACCAAGGTCGTGCTCTGGGCGTCGGACTTCACCCGCAAGTACATCCTCTACATCTTCGCCGCCATGGCCGCCTTCGTGTTCGTCCTCAAGAAGTACTATGCTACCGAGTCGGGTAGCATGGTCATCGATTCGCTTCTTCTCAAGGTGCCAGTCATTGGCGTCCTCATCCAGAAAGTATCGGTGGCGCGATTCACCAGGACACTGGGGACGATGATCTCGTCCGGCGTCCCGATTCTTGAAGCGCTCCGCATCACGGCCCGCTCTGCCGGTAACCGGGTGGTGGAGAAGGCGGTCATGCAGGCCCGGGCGGCGGTCACGTCGGGGCGCACGCTGGCCGAGCCACTGCGAACGGCGGCGGTCTTCCCGCCCATGGTCGTTCACATGATCAACGTCGGCGAGTCGACCGGAGCCCTCGACCAGATGCTGGCCAAGGTGGCCGACTTCTACGACGACGAGGTTGATACCGCGGTGGGTGCTCTCATGTCACTGCTGGAGCCGGCGATGATCGTCATTCTCGGCGTCATCATCGGCGGCCTGGTCGTCGCGCTTTATCTACCGATCTTCAAGATCGTGACCCTGATCAAGTAAGCGGAAGACGCGGCAAGCAATTGGCGAGCGTCCGGATCAC
Source organism: Candidatus Methylomirabilota bacterium (assembly GCA_035709005.1). Lineage (NCBI taxonomy): Bacteria > Methylomirabilota (SeqCode) > Candidatus Methylomirabilota bacterium. The sequence continues at coordinate 19,743 of DASTFB010000107.1, forward strand.
GCCGGGGCTGGCCGGCGCCCTCTTGGTCGGCGCGGCATTCGCGCTCGGCGTGACCAAGGTGGAGGACTGGGACGCCTTCACCCACCTCGCACTCGGCCGGGAGATTGTCGGCCGCCGCTGGTTTCCCGACCACGAGCTCTTCACTTTCCCGACCGCCGCCCTGCCCTACTACAATCCGGAGTGGCTGTTCGACGTAGTCCTCTATTTGGCCTATGTCCTCGGTGGTTACACGGGCCTGATCCTCCTGAAGGCGGCGCTCGCATCGTTGACCGCGCTCATCCTGTGGAAGGACTCCGGGCTCGGCTCCCCACTGTCGTCGGATAGGGTGCTGGGGGTGACGATCCGGGCGGCCGTCCTCGTTCCTTTTCTCCTCATGATCCGCTATCGGATCGTGGAGCGGCCGGACCTGGTTCTCATGGTCTTTCTCAGCTTCACCATCTACGCGCTCAACGCGTATCTCACCGACGGCCGGCGTTACCTCTACCTTCTTCCGGGGACCCAGGTCGTCTGGGCCAACATGCATCCGAGCACGATCGTCGCCGTCGTGCCGTTCATGGCCATCCTGGCGGGCGGCGTTCTCTTGCGTGTGCTCGAGCGCCGGCGCGGGACGCCCATTCTGGGCACCCCGTCGCCGGCCCAGCTGCGGACGGTAGCGCTGGTGTTCGCCGGGGTTCTCGTCGCCTCCACGCTGAATCCCTATGGCACCCATGCGCTGACCCAGCCGTTCCGCATCGTCGCCGCACCGTGGTTGACCCAGTACGTCGCCGAGCTCCAGCCGCCCCGCCTTGGCCTGCAGCCGGGCCCCTTCGTCGCAGCCGGGGTGCTCGCGATCACGTTCATCTTCCTCGCTCGACGGTTGCCGGTCATCCCGCTCCTCCTCGTCGCACCGTTCGTCTATCTCGGGCTTTCTGCGCTGCGGTTCATGTTCCTCCTCGGCCTCGTCGCTGCGCCCGTGCTCGGCCGAAACGCCCTGGCGATCGTGGGCGCTCCGGCAAGCGTCGCGCGTCGGGTTGCCATCGTCACGGCATCAGCGGCCGTCGTGCTCGGCGTCGCGTCCACGGGACTGGCCCTGGCCGGCCTCGGGCCCTTTGCCGCACCGGCCTTGACGACTGGCCTCGGGATCCAGGATCGCTTCCTCCCCGAACGCGCGCTCCAGTACCTCGACCGGGTCGGCGCGCACGGACGCGTGTTCAACACCGTCCATTGGGGTGGCTACCTCGCCTGGCGGGACTTCCCCCGTCGCCTGGCGATCGTCGATGGCCGCGGGCACCTCCCGGAGGCGGTACTCGCCGACGTTCACTTCGCCACGACGAACGCCGGGGTCCTCGACCGTCTCCAGGCAGCGTATGCGTTCGATATAGTGGTCGTGGCCTATCCCCGGGTCGACGCCGGGAGCAGCACCGAATTCATCTCGCCTCAGTGGGCCCTCGTCTACTGGGATGACGTCGCGCTAGTCTATCTGCGCCGGTCGACCGCGTTCGCTGGAGTGATCGCGCGGGACGAGTACCGCCATGTGAAGCCGGCCCACGGAGTCCCGCACCTGCGCTGGATGCTAGACAACGGCGCGCCGTCTCCTGCGCTCGAGCAGGAGATCCGCCGAAACGTGGCCGAAACGGGATCGTCGCTGGGCTACACATTCCTCGGCTTCGTCGACCTCCAGGCTCGCCGCTACGACGCGGCCCTACAGGCGTTCCGCCGAGTGCGCGATTATAGCTCCCGCTGGCACGCCTACCAGGGGCTGGCACTCGCCTACTGGGGGCAAGGCGATCTCGCTCAGGCCGTCGAGTACTACAAGGCGGCGGCAGCCGTGTTCGAGGATCCGGTCTTCTTCTACAACGTCGGCCTCGGGTTGACGCGGCTGGGAAACGATCGCGACGCGGTCCAGTATCTCGAACGCGCCCGCGCCCGTGACCCCGGCTTCACCGCGACCTACCCGCTGCTCATCGACGCCTATCGTCGCCTGGGAGAGCGAGAGCGAGAACGGCAGGTGGCTGCCGCGTACGAGCAGGCGCGCCTGCGCGCCCGCGTGCACGAACACATCCGGAACGCCGTTCGGCTCGCCCGCGCGGGGAACGCCGAGGCCGCCGTGGGCGAGCTCCAGGTGTCTCTTCGCCTCGACCACCGGAACGCGGCGACCCGACACGTGCTCGGCAATATCTATCAGGCCCAGGGCCGGTTCGACGCGGCGATCGTCCAGCAGCAGGCCGCCCTCGAGGCAGATCCCCGCTTCGCTCCGGCCCACTACGCCCTGGGACGCCTGTATCAGCAACGCGGGGACGCGACCGCCGCCCGAGCCCACCTCGACGCGTACATCCGCCTCGACCGCGACAGTTACCTGTCGTGGAAAGTCCGCGAGGAGCTCGCCGGAACTCCACGCTGAGGGTCCCCGGGGCCGGGGGCCATAGCGCCGGCTACCAGCGGAGCAGGGGACGGGCCAACAGCCAGTAGCCTCGGAGCAGCGGATTCATCACGCGGCGCAGGAGCCAGCTATCCACGGCCGGAAACTCGATTCGCGCCGTCCAATGCACGGTGATCGCCCGATCGGGAACCCGGCGAATGGACTGGACAGCGCGTCGCTTCTGTCTCAGGTATTGCCAGGTCGACCGCCGCATGAAGAAGCGGTACACGGCGAGACGTCGCCCCAGCCAGCCGCCAGTGAACGCATAGCCGAGCATCAGCACCTCGAATAGCAGAAGCGCGGGCGCGAGCAGCGCCAGCGTGCTCAACCGATAGTGGGTGAGGACGTTGATGAGTCGGTTCCGCTCGATGTAGTAGAGCTTGTCGGGGTTCCGACCGAAGTCGTAGTCGTGGTGCATGCGCGCACGCGGCGCCAGCAGCACGTCGTACCCGGCCAGGCGCATGCGCCACGAGAGGTCGCTGTCCTCGTGGTACATGAAAAATGCGGGGTCGAAGAGGCCGACGGTCCGCAGGGCGCTCGCCCGAAAGAGCACACCGGCCCCGCTCGCATACCCCACTGGCCTGGGCTCGAGCGGCCCGTCCGGACGACCGTCCCCGCCGGAGAAGCCAACGCCGAGGAAATGGAGCTCATTTCCCCACGTGTTGATGACCATCCGGCCGTTTCGATCTGTTCTCAAGATCTTTGGCTGCACGGCCCCGGCCTGCGGGTGTCGCTCGGCAATCGCCACCAGCTCCCGCAGCCAATCGGGGTCGAGGACCGTGTCCTGGGTGATGACGGCCACGTAGTCGACCCCGGCCGCCAGCGCTTCGCGCATGCCGGCGGCCGCTCCGCCGGCGTACCCAATGTTGTCCCCGGGCACGAGGACACGCACCTGGGGCGCGCGCGCGCGAAACCATCGCCAAGCGTCGCGGTCCGGCCCGTTCTCCACGACGATCAGAGACTGACGCTCGGACCGATAGCGGAGGGCCTGAACGCTGGCATAGAGTCGGTCGAGATTGTCCGCGCCGAAGTAGGTGACGAGGACGATGGCAACAGCGGGATCGCCGGGCGACACCAGCTGACGTCTTATCCGCGCCCAGGCCTATCGAGCTGACTCGCCAGGAGCGCCAGCTCCTGGACCAGGTTCTTCACTTCCGTCGTCAGTCGGGAGATGATCACCGAGTAATGGATGACGATGGCCAAAAGGAACAGCAACGAGAAGAGCAGGAGGGTCGTGATCGGCGACACGGCGCCGATGACCCACGTTATGAGCACCAGGAGGCGCTGCCACACCACGAGGACGATCATGAGTCCGCCGGTGAGAAGCCAGAGCCAAGAGTACTCCTCACGAAGCCGCCTGCGGCGCACCAGCTCCAGGATGAAGACGAACACCAGCACCGAGGTGACGATCGCGAAGAATTGCTGGTGGGGCGTCATCAAGAGATGATCCATATCAGATCTCCTTCGGCTCGCTCATGTCACGGCGGAGCGGGACCAGCGCAATTGACAGCAGCATCTTGAAGACGTAATAGATCGGCCGCAGCCCGGAGTGCATCGAGAGCGGTCGGTGCGTTGGGTACATGCGGACCGGCACCTCCTTCACCCGGAAGCCAGCCCGCTTCAGCATAATCAGCACGTCGGCGTCGGGATAGTCGACGGGGTAGCGTTCTGTCGTGTAGAAGCGGAGGACGTCCCGGCTGAGCGCTTGAAAGCCCGACGTCACGTCGGAGAAGCGCATCCCTGTCAGCGCGAACGCCAGGAAGGAAAACAGTCGCATCCCGATCCGCCGGGCGATGGACGGGCGGTACGCCGTGGCGTTGATGAAGCGGGATCCCAGGGCGACATCCGCCTCCTCGCGGTCGATGACGCTGAGGAGCAGCGGGACGTCCGCTGGCTCGTGCTGCCCATCGCCGTCCAGCTGAACGACGCAGTCGTAGCCTTCCCGAAGGGCGTGCTTGTAGCCGGTCTGCAGCGCCACCCCGTAGCCCATGTTGAACGGCAACCGAACAACCCGGGCGCCCGCGGTCCGCGCAACGGCCGCCGTGCCGTCGGTTGAACCGTCATCCACGACCAACACGGGCAGACCGGGTCCGATGGCCGCAGCGCGCCGGACTACCGCGGCAATGGAAGCCGCCTCGTTGAACGCGGGAATCACGACCAAAGGGTTCAGGACGGCCGACCTTCGCCGCCGATCGGGGGTAGCTCCGTCCAGACGATCGTCCAGGGCACCGCCAGTGGGGTGTCCGCCGCGGGGCTTCACCGGCGTCACCGGAGCCGTCCGCCCGAGGCCGAGGGCGATGGCCGCGATCGTGCCTGCCTTGCGCCACTCGCGCTCAGCCAGTCGCAACAGCATGCTCGCGAGCACCCCGAGATAAACGGTGGGAAGAGCAAAGGGATAGAACTTTCGGGTGATCCGCAGCCGGTTCCTGATCAACAAACGCTCGGCCATGAGACTTCGTTTTCTGGCATCCATGTTCGCCCCGGTACTCGCCCCTCCCTTGTGGTACAGCACGCTGCCCGGCGCATAGGTGAGGGCATACCGGCCGCGGATTCGAAAGGCCCAGTCCACCTCTTCGAAAAAGAGAAAGTAGTCCTCGCTCATCAAGCCGATGTCCTCGAGCACCCGCCGCGAGACGAGCATGGAGGCGCCCATGATGTAGGACAGGCGCCGCTCGACCCGCGCTTCCTCCGCAACCGCCGCGCTTGCAGGCCGGCGTGCACCGATGTGCCACGTGCCCCCTAGCCACTTGTTGTAGCGGGCACCGGCCAGGGCCTGGACGAGGTGCGGCGGGTCATATGACAAGAGTGTCGAGCCGCACATGCCGGCGTCCGGTCGCTCTTCCATCCGCCGGACGAGATGACCGAGGGTGTCCGGACGGACGACCGTATCGTTGTTGAGCACCCAGGCGTACGCGAACTCGTCCCGGGCCAGGACGTAGCGCAGGCCGACGTTGACCCCGCCGGCAAAGCCAAGATTGCTGCCCGTTTGGATGAAAACCAGGCGGGTATCGCGATCCTGGGGGCCGCCCCCTGCTTCAGCAGCCGTCCGATCATAGCTGGTGTGGGCAACGGGCTTGGCCACCGGAGGCGCCAAGAGGCCGCGCAACGGATTCCCGGGCGCCACGACCACATCGAGAAGCCCGGCCGCCCACGCCTGGAGGTGCTCGAACGATCGGTCCGCTGAGCCGTTGTCGCACACGATGACGCGGAAGGACGGCCAATTGCTCCGGAGCAGGCTCTCCAGACACTCGATGGTATCGGCCCAGCCCTTCCAGTTGACTACGACGACGGCCACCGTCGGTCCGGAGGTGGCGCCGGGCGGCGCCGAGCGACTACTCGCGGCCTGCGCCACGAGGGCCCCCCGCTGTCGTCGCGTCGGCTTTCGCAGCACGTTGGAGGTGAGCGAGGAGTCGGAGGCCGGCCTGCTCCATGGTCCAGCGCTCGCTGACGGCCGCGGCCGCGGCGCGGCCGATCTTCCGCCGCTTGCCGTCATCCGCCAGCAGCTCGGACACCGCGGCGGCGAACAGCCCTTCGTCCCGCTCGACGAGGATGCCGGTGTCGCCGTCGACGATGCTTTCCCGCAGGCCACCCTCCTTCACGGCCACCACCGGCGTCCCGCAGGCCATGGCTTCCAGGGGCGCCAGGCCAAAGGGCTCCAGATACGCACCGTAGACGAACACCCGGGCGCGGTTGTACAGCTGAACCAGCTGGGGATCCGAGACGAGAACTCGGATGTCCAGCACGACGCCCTGGCGGGCCGCCAGCGTCTCGATGTAGCGCTGCCAGTCGTGATCTATCCCATTCGCCACCAGCACGAGTCGAGGCCGGCGTCGCTCCTCGATGCGGGCGAGGGCTCGCACGATGAAGTCGTGGCCCTTCATCGGCCCCATGTAGCCCACCGACATCACATAATCGTCCTCGTCCTCGTCCTGGTGCGCGAAGAGCTCGTGGTCCACGCCGAGGTAGCAGACCGACGCGTTCATACCGTAGACCCGAAGGATCGCCTCTCGTGAGAAGTAGGAGTTCGCAAGGATCGACCGGGCTGCCGAAGCATTGCCGCGGTCGATCTGGACCAGCCGGGCCTCGGCGTAGCGGCGGGCCAAGTCGATCCGCAACAACGGCGCGCGGTGCACGTTGCCCTCCCGGCGGACGGTCTCGTTCACGCGCTCCTGTTGCCGGCAGGGCTGCTGACAGTAGTAGACGTGCGGCGTGACCAGGTACTTGAGGATGAAGGGCGACATCGTGTAGCGGTCTTGCTCCACGAACACCGCCTCATAGTCGCCCTCATCGATCACCGCCGCGATCCGCCGCTGGGTACGTTCCAGATCCGCCAGCGACACGGACAGCGGCGCGATCGGCGGCAGATAGCGGAGCGCAGAGGTGACAACCCCGGACCATGTCGCGCCAACCGGAAAGACCTCGACGCGCCTGGCCAAGTCCCGCAAGCTCAAATACGCTTCGTCCGCTCCCACCGGGATGAGCACATCGATCGCACACCCCGCGCGGTGGAGCTGCTTGACCAGGCCGTAGAGGGCCCGTTTCGCGCCACCCGCCGGCAGGTTGTGAAAGACCGCGAGTCTCATATCTTTCGCGCAACCGCGACCAGGTCGTGGCTGAACGCCGCCGGGCACACGCCGAGGAACTTGCCGAGCACCCACAACCCCACCCCGCGGACGGCTGCCCTCGTCTGGCCGATGACCCACGCGTCCAGGCGGGGGACGCGCTCGTAGTCCAGCATCACCGGTGCGAATCCGGTCAGAGCCAAGCACTGCCGCAGGCCGTCCGGCGCAAATGGAGTCTCGTGCGTGAAGTCCCTGTAAAAGACCCGACCCCACGTCGGATTGTCGGCGTTGGTCACGCGGATCACGATGAGCCCCTCACGATCCAGCGCGGCGTGGCACCGATCAAGCAGCTCGAGCACTCGATCCTTCGACAAATGGTCCAGGAGGTCGATCACGGCGATGGCCGCGAACGCCCCTCCCCGCCGCACATACTCGAAAACATCGGCGAGCTCGAAGACGACCTTCGCAGCGGCGTCGAGTCCGTGCTCCGCGAGCTTGCCCCGGGCGATGACCAGCTGCTCCTCGGATACATCCACCGCGTGGAGATTGCGGAACCCCCGCCGCAACAGATAGTGCTCGAGGTACCCGACGCCGCACGGCAGATCCAGGATCGGGGCTTCCTTTGGCAGGGCTGAGAAGTAAGGGCCAAAGTTCACGTCGATCCTCCTGATCGCCCACTCCCAGGCGGCCGCGCTCTGCGGCATCACTCGATGGTAGTGCGTGGACCAGTACCGCTGGACGAGTCGCTCCTGATAGTTCATGGCATGCGTCCTCCGAAGACCGCCAGCACGCTGTTCCGGTCGTCGCGAGTCAGCACCCAGTGCCACGACGCCGTCGCCGCGCCGACGACCATGGCGCATACCGCCACCGCCCGCAATAGATGGTCTTCGGCGAGGCCGTCCAGCATCACCCCCGCCGCCCCCAGCGAAACGATGATCGCCAGCGGTCGGCCTAGGTCGCGCACTGCCAACGTGAAGCGAAGATGGACGATCCGGCTGGCAACCACCGACAGCACGGCGGTCTCCGCGAGGGCCCGGATCCCGAACGACAAGGCGGCGCCGGGAAGGCCAATCGCGTTCACCAGCGCCCAGGTCAAGGCGGCATTGAGGGGAAGGGCGCACAGGTACAGCGTCGCGATGACGCGAGGACGACCATAGCCTTCGATGACGCTTCCCGAAACTGGCGCGATCGCCGCGAACATCGAGGTCAGGGCGAACAGCTGCAGCGGCAAGGTCCCGTGCCTCGCGAAATCCTCACCCAGCCACAGGCCGAGCAGTGGCCCGGCATAAACCGTGAGCACCAGGGCGATCGGGCTCATGGCCAGGACCAGATAGCTCACGCTGCGCACGAAAAGCTGACGAGCGCGGGCCAGATCGGGCCTGCCGCTCAATGCGGTGAAGGCGGGAAAGAGGGTCAGGACCAAGCTCGTCGGCAGCATCCACACCCGCTCGATCAGATCAAAGGGGGCGGCGTAATAGGCGAGCGCCGACATGGACAGCAGCGCCCCGATAACATAGCGATCCACGTAACGCAGGCAGGGAGCCGCGATCTGGCACATGGCGATCCATCCCCCAAAGGACCAGAGCCGCGCCATGAGCGCCCGCCGGGGCCGTTGCAGTCGCTTCAAGTCGGGAAAGATCCGCATGCTCAACACGAGCCAGGCCAGCAGCGCCCCAGCCCGCGCCAGCAGGAGTAGCCCGACGATGCCGGGCAGCCCGAACCCCAAGAGCACCCCGATCAACGGCATCAGGAACGTGAGCACGCCCGTGGGCAGCCGCACCGCCATCACCAGATCGAAGCGCTGGGCCGCTTCCAGCGCCCCGGCGAACGAAGTGGACACTGCGATCACTGGAATGGTCAGCGCGACGAGCACGAAGGCGACCTGGGCGTCGCCGGCGAGATCCGGCGAGACGCTCAGAACGCGACCGACGACCACCGGCGCGAGGCCCGCGCCGAGCAGGCCGCTCGTCGCTCCTACAAGCAACTGCACGGCAGCCGCCGTCCACACGAGCCGGGGAATGTCCTCCTGGTTCCCGCCGCCGAGCGCCTCGGCCACCGTCCTGGTCGTGGCCCGGCCGAGGCCGACGTCGAAGATCGCGACGTTGGCCAGCAGGACCCAGACCAGGGAGAGCACGCCGAAGCGCTCCACACCCAGGGCGGGAACGAGGAGCGGGATGGCGAGCAACGCGGCCACGAACGGCGTCGCCTGACTCAGAACGTTGAGGCCGGTGTTCCGGACGAGCAGTTTGCCCCCGAACTCCACGGCTGGACGGGGTCTCGCACTGCTAGGCGGTATCCGATCATCGCGGTTCATCGCCGACCATCTCAGAATCGCATGATGGCCGCGAGCCGCGAAAATTCTTGACAAGTATCGCGCCGAAACAGGACCCTGGGAAAAAGGCGCGGCGCATTGATCGGATCCCCTCACGAGCGTCTCGACCTCGACCGCATGCTCCGTGTCTTCGCATGGGGCCGACTGGTCGTGGCTGTGCTCCTCGGCATCACCGCGCCCTTCATTCCGTCCGACCTCCTGCCCAGGACGAACGCCGGCTTGTTGCTGGCGGCCTTTTTTACGGTGGTAGCGTCCTCGGCGGCGGTATTGCTGCTCCACTCGACGGTGAGGCCGCAACGGACAGCGTGGTGGGTCTGCCTGCTCGACATCGTCCTCGTCACCGGCGTGGTCGCGACCACCGGCGGCGCCAAGTCGATCCTCGCGTTTCTCTACGTGCTACTGGTGACCGCCGCCGGCATGGTGCTGTCCCGCCCCGGCGGCCTCATGATCGCGGTCCTGTCCAGCGGCATGTACACGGCGCTCGTTTTCGTGCGCACCGTCGTCCCCGTCACCCACTTCTGGGAGCCGATTGGGGAAGGGATGGCGCTCGAGATCCTGACCATCTTCGTCAACGCTGGGACGCTACTCGTCGTCGGCATCACTGCGGGTAGCCTCGCCGAGCGGATCCTGGCCGCCCAGCACGAACTGGAGACTCGCGGCCGAGACCTGAAGGACCTTCAGGCCTTTAAGGACCTCATCTTCCAATCCGTAGGCACCGGACTGATCGCGCTTGATCGAGACGAGCGGATCACCGCCTTCAACCGGGCCGCCGAGGCCATCAGCGGCGTCCCCGCCACGGTCGCCGTCGGGCGACGGTGGGCAGAGCTCTTCGGGGGGCTGTCCCCACGGGCGTTGACGACTCTCGGCGCGCCGGCGTCAACCCGGCACGAGCTCGAGCTCAACCGTCCGGACGGCACGCGAACGCCCATCCGGGTCACTACCTCGCCCCTGCTCTCGAGCGACGGAACCCGCATCGGGGTCATCGCGGCATGCGAGGACCTCTCGCGGATCCGGGAGATGGAAGCCCACATGCGTCGGGCCGATCGTCTGGCCGCCCTCGGTCGCCTGGCCGCGAACATCGCGCACGAGATCCGCAATCCACTGGCCTCGCTGACCGGCGCCATCGAGGCCCTAGCCACGGGCGGCAGCCGAGAAGAGCGGGAACGGCTGACCCAGATCGTGTTGCGCGAGTCGGAGCGACTCGACGACATGATCAAGGCCTTTCTTGACTATGCGCGGCCGACGCCGCTGTCGAGGGCCGTGGTAGACGTTGCCAGCGTCCTGGACGATGTGCTCCTCCTTCTCGAGCACCGCGAGTTGCCGCCCGGACTCAAGATCGTTCGGAGCTTCCCTCCCATGCTGCCGTGGGATATCGACCAACATCGTCTGCGGCAAGCGCTCTGGAATCTGTGCCTCAATGCCGTCCAAGCCATGCCCGCCGGCGGTGAGCTGAACGTGAGCGCCAGCGCCGACGATCGCACCTTGAGGATCACCGTCAGCGACACCGGCGAGGGGATAGCGCCGGCCGACCTCAGCAACGTGTTCGAGCCCTTCTTCTCGACCAAGCCCGGTGGGAGCGGGCTTGGGCTGGCGCTCGTGCACCGCATCGTTCACGAGCACGGCGGCGATATCCAGGTCCAGAGCGCCCCCGGGCTGAGGACCACGTTCGTGATGACCTTACCGGCTCGGCATCCCGCGATCCCGGAGCCGACGCATGCCTGAGCCTCGAGTCCTCGTCGTCGACGACGAGCGGAGCATGCGGGATCTGCTCGCCATCACCCTGCGGCAACACAGCTACGATGTCGCGGTAGCCGACGGCGGTGAGGCCGCGCTCGCCGCACTGAAGGCCGGCGACTTCGACCTCGTGATCACCGACCTCCGGATGCGTAAGCTCGACGGGCTGGCCGTGCTCAAGGCCGCCAAGGAACTGTCGCCAGAGACGGTCGTCCTCGTCGTCACGGCCTTCGCCTCCACCGACACCGCCGTGGAGGCGATGAAGCTCGGCGCTTATGACTACATCACCAAGCCATTCAAGCTCGAGGAGATTCGGCTGACCGTGGATAAGGCCCTGGAGCGCAAGCGGCTCCAGGACGAGAACGTTGCCCTCAAGCGGCAGCTCCGCAAGCACCAGGGCTTCGACAACTTTATCGGGCGAAGCCGCGCCATGCTCGAGGTCTTCGGCACGATTCGCAAGACCGCGGATTCTACGTCCACGGTGATGATTACCGGCGAGAGCGGAACCGGCAAGGAACTGGCGGCCCTGGCCGTCCATCACGAGAGCGGTCGCCGCAACGCAGCCTTCGTCTCGGTGAACTGTGGGGCCATCCCGGAAGGGCTCATGGAGTCCGAGCTGTTCGGGCACGTCAAGGGGGCGTTCACTGGCGCCGTTGCCAACTCGCCCGGCCTCTTCTCGGCGGCCGACGGGGGCACGCTCTTCCTCGACGAGGTGACCGAGGTCCCGCATTCCGTTCAGGTGAAGCTGCTCCGCGCGATCCAGGAACGAGAGGTCCGCCGTGTCGGCGACACCCGCGACATCAGGGTCGACGTACGCCTCATTGCGGCGTCCAACCGGGACCTCTCGCGGGCCGTCGCCGAGGGCCTGCTCCGCGAGGATCTGTTCTACCGGCTGAACGTGATTCCCATCCACCTGCCGGCACTTCGCGAGCGGAAGGAGGACATTCCGCTGCTGGTCGCGCACTTCATCGATAAGATCGGCGCTGCCACCGCCAAGCCTGTACACGGCATCTCGCCGGAGGGTCTCGCTCTCCTGGAGGCGTATCACTGGCCTGGCAACGTTCGGGAGCTGGAGAACATCATCGAGCGGGCCATCGTCCTCGGGAATGGTGGGCAGATCACGCCGGAATCGTTCCCGCCCAACCTTTTGCATCCAGCCGAGGGGCCCGAGATCCCCCTGGACGTGCCTGACGACGGGCTCAATCTCGAGGGCATGCTCGATCGTTTGGAACGCCAGTACATCCAGCAGGCACTGCACCGCACGGGGGGCAACCAGACACGGGCCGCAGCCCTGCTCGGGCTTAGCTTCCGTCAGCTCCGCTACAAGGTCCGCAAACATGGCCTGCAGACTGACCATCTGACAGAGCCGCGCGACAGTGCCCGGTCGACAGTCCAGGACTGAGCCGTCTGCCATCGTTCGTCTGACACGTTTCGTCACCTCTGCCAGCTTCGCGCGTCAGTCGGACCCCGGCCTGAGACGTGGGATGGTGCCTAACGTAGCGGATTGCTTGGGCTCCATCGATTGAATGCTCTGGCATCGGCTGTGCACCTCGCCTACCGCAAGGGCAAACAAGCGGGTGGGCCGCAATAGTGCGGTAACCCCGTCACCCAGGGAGGGGCAAAGCTATGATGCGGTTCTGGCAGAGACGAATCGGAAACACACGAGGCTTCACCCTGATCGAGCTGATGATCGTCATCGCGATCATCGGCATCCTGGCGGCCATCGCGATTCCGATGTACGCCAACATGCAGGCCCGCGCCCGCGTGGCCAAGGCGCAGTCCGACCTGCGCGGACTGTATTCCGCGCTCACGGCGGTAGCCGCCCACTGCGGCGATGTGCCGTCTGGCGGCTTCCCCGTCGCTGGCCCGCCGACCTCGGTCTCGTTCTCCCCGGCGGGCGCGAACTGTGTCGGCGGCGTCAACAACGCCGGCGACCTCTCGGTGCTTGGCGGCATCCTGAGCGATAGCAACGGCACCCCGGCCGGCCCCTTCTACCAGGGCTCGATGACGGCTCCTGTGGGCTGGACGTACACGTACACGCGGGGAGCCAGCGCCGGGACGTTCACGCTCGTCGGCGCGAGCCCGGGCGATCTGCCGAGCGGCAACATCCAGTACCCCTAAGTTCTGACGTCGATACAGCCGGCCGCCGAGGGAGACCCTCGGCGGCCGTGCGTTCGGCAGGACATCAACCATCCGAGACGGGCAGCGCTCCAACAGGGCCGGCGCTACCCGTCGAGACCGTTCTGGCCCAGGCCCTGTAGCGAGGGGTCCCGTCATCGCCTGGCTGAGGTTGACCCTCGGAAAGCTCCGTTCCAGCGGGGCCGGCACCGACGGTGGCCGAGCGGTCGAGGTTGCCGGTAAGCTCTGCGCCTGTCTCCTGGTCGCGGCCGCGTTCGCCCTTGGAATCACGAAGATCGAGGACTCGGACGCGTGGACACATCTGGCTCTGGGGCGCGAAATCATCCGGCACGGCGGGTTCCCGCCGCACGAACCCTTCACGTTCCCGAGCGCCGGGATGCCGTTTTACAACATGGAGTGGCTCTTTCAGATTGTGCTCTACCTCGGCTATGCTACCGGTGGCGTCGGCGCGGTCATTCTCGTGAAGGCGGCCCTCGCCGCGCTCGTCCTGTTGATCCTCTGGAAAGATTCTCGGCTGCCGGGCCGAGACGACGCCGCCGCGCTGATGATCAGGACGGGAGTGCTGCTCGGTTGCCTCCTTCTGATCAGACCCCGGCTGGTCGAGCGGCCCGACCTCGCCCTCATGGTCTTCCTGAGCTTCACCATCTACGCCTTGAACGCCTATCTCCACCGGGGCAGCCGGCACCTCTACTGGCTACCGGCGCTCCAGGTGCTCTGGGCCAATGTTCAGCCCAGCATGCTCGTCGGCATGGTGCCCTTTGTTGCGGTGCTAGGGGGGGGCCTCATCCTCCGCCTGGTCCAGCGCTTACGCGGCCTGGAGGTCGCCGGGTGTCCGTCTGTGACGCAGCTCAAGACCGTGGCCGCGGTGTTCGGCGCCGTCCTCGCCGCGTCCCTGGTCAATCCGTACGGTCCCGAGGCGCTGACGCCGCCGCTTCGATTCGCCACGTCGGTGTGGCATTCACAGTACATCGTCGAGCTTCAGCCTCCGGACCCCATCCAGCAACCCTGGCCGTTCGTGGTGACCGCACTGATCGCGGGGGCGCTCATCGCCAGTGGCCGTCGCGTCCCGGTCATGGCGGTCCTTCTCGTGGCACCATTCGTCGTGCTCGCTCTGTCCGCCCGACGGTTCAGCTACATCCTGGCCGTCGTCGCCGCTCCCCTGCTGGCCAGGAGCCTGGTGGCGTTCGCCGACCAGCTCGAAAGCCGTGTCGGCCGGCGTGGCCTTCAGGCGCTGGCGGCCGGGGGCGCCCTCACCGCAATCGCCTCGATAGTGCTGGCGCTGGTGAACACCGGACCGTTCGCCGATTCGAGAAGGCTGCCCGGCTTCGGGGTCAACGAGCTCTTCCTGCCCGAGCGTGCCCTCCGTTATCTGGACGAGGCCGGGATCAAGGGACGGATCTTCAATACCTTCCACTGGGGTGGCTACGTGGCTTGGCGAGACTTCCCCAACCGACTGCCGATCATCGACGGGCGCGCGCATGTCGAACCGGCGCTTCTGTGGGAGATCCGATTCGCCCGGCAGGACTCCGACCTTCTCGAGCAGTTGCGTTCGCGATACAGATTCGACGTAGCACTAATCGCCTATCCCGCCCGCGACAAGGCCGAGCCTAACGCGTTCGCGTCGCCACACTGGGCGTTGGTCTACTGGGACGACGTCGCCCTCGTCTATGTGCGGCGCTCGACCGAGCTGGCCGCGCTCATCGAGCGCGACGAGTATCGCTCGGTCGACCCGACAAGGGGCGTCGACGGGGTGGTGCCCAGGCTACCCGGCGGAGCCGCCTCCATTGAAGCTGAGATCCGACGCAGCCTCAGCCAGACTCCCTCGAGCATCGCTCACATGCTCCTGGGTTTCGTCAGACTGCAGGCTGGAGCGTATGACGAGGCGATCGAGGAGTTCGCTCGCGTTCGCGGCTACAGCACCATCGTCGACGCCGCGCAGGGCCTCGCCATGGCACACTGGCGAAAGGGCGATGTCGTGGAAGCGGTCAACCACTACCGGCGTCTGGTCTCGGCGTACCCCACCCCGATCATGCTGTACAATTTGGGGTTGGCTCTGACCCACGTCGGAGAGTACGGTGAGGCAGCTTCCCACCTCGAGCGGGCACGCCGGCACGATCCGCAATTCGCAGCCGTGTACCCCGTGCTCATGCACTCCTATCACCGCCTCGGGCGTAGCGACCGAGCCGAGGCTCTGGCGCGCGGTCATGCCACGGCGCTCGCCCACGGGCAGGCGGAGTCCCATGTGCAGGCCGCGCGGCGGCTGGCGCGCGAAAGAAAGTTCCACGAGGCGGCTGTCGAACTGGAGACGTCGCTCCGTCTCAACCCCCGTAATTCCGAGGCGCTCAGCCAGCTGGGCGAGGTCTACCTCGAGCAGGGACGACTGGATGACGCAGTCAACCGACAACGAGCAGCGCTCGGGCTCGATCCCAAGCTGGCCCAGGCGCACTACGGTCTGGCCCGCGTCTACGAACGGCTCGGTGACCCGGTGTCCGCCCGCCGGCATTTCGAACGATACCTGCGGCTTGAACCAGCGAGCTATCGAGCCTGGACAGTACGCAGGGCGCTGAGCCAGCCGCCTCCGACAGGTCGACAGGCATCCGAGCAATGATGGGGGTGGCGCTCGTTCTCGGCGCGGTGGTCGGTAGCTTCCTCAATGTCGTCGTTGTGCGAATTCCCCGTGGCCAGAGCCTCGTGAGGCCCCCGTCGCACTGTGGTGTTTGCGGGAAGCCGATCCGCTGGTTTGACAACATTCCCCTGCTGAGCTTTCTCTGGCTGCGCGGCCGCTGCCGCCTCTGTCAGACTCGAATCTCCTGGCGCTATCCGGTGATCGAGGCCACCACGGCCATCCTCTTCGCGCTGGCCGCCCCCCGTGTAGGCTGGGGCGTCGAGCTGGTCGGGGCCTGGCTCTTCGTCGCCGTGCTGGTGGCGATCGCAGCCATCGACCTGGAGCACCAGGTCATCCCTGATTCGATCAGTCTGCCAGCGATCGCCGCCGGCCTGGCGCTGTCGTTCGTGACTCCCTCGCGCGTCTGGGTCGACTCCCTGCTCGGCATTACAGTCGGCGCCGGTATTCCTTTCGCCGTCATCATCCTCAGCCGCGGCGGAATGGGCGGCGGCGATATGAGGCTCGGGGCGTTGATCGGCGCCTTCCTCGGATGGCAGTTGGCGCTACTGTCGTTGTTCATGGCCGTCCTGCTCGGAGGCGTCGTCGCCACCGCGCTCCTCGTTGCCGGGCGCAAGGGCCGCAAGGATCGGATCCCGTTCGGTCCATTTCTCGCCGGGAGCGGTGTGATCTGTCTGCTCTGGGGAAATGCGCTGCTCGGGTGGTACTGGAGCAGTTTCACTCCGTAAAGCGGTCGGGTCGCCGATTGGCCGGTACATGCGGGGACGGTCGATGTCGAGGTTCTCTGTGGCGCCTCGGCTTGGACCCGAAGATGGGAGTATCAGCGCGACGAAAACTGGCCACAGTGTCTTCTGTTGCTTTCGGAGGGAGTCAACGTGAGGAGACCGCAGGCCTTGATCGCGCGTGCGGACGGGTTCTCGTTCATCGAGGTCATCGTGGTCATGGCGATGATCGGCGTGGTCGCCGTCTTCTGCCTCCCGACGTTCATCGGTTTCATGCAGGCTCAGCGAACGAAAAGCGCGGCCCGGGAGCTCGTCGCCATGCTGAATCAGGCGCGCCACCTTGCCGTTACCCGCAACACGGCCTTCAGCATCGAGGTCCGGGCGACTCCGCGAGGAAGTCAGCTGCGCTATTGCTCGGGCATGACGACACCGTGTCCAGGAGCCAATGTCTGGGCAGGACCTGGAACTGGGGCCAACGGCTGGATGGGAATGGCCAACGGCGACCGAATCGTCTTCAGCCCGCAAATCACGTTCAGCTCGCTGGGCGCTGCCTCCTCGGCCGGCACGCTACGGGTTCAGAATGCCGAGGGTTCCTCATGCCTGGACGTGGTCGTCAGTCCGGCCGGCCGCATTCGGATCGCGCTTGCAGGAGCGTGCCCATAAGCGTGCGTGGTCGCACCTCGCTCGCAGCCGGCACGGATCCACCGGCGACCCTGGCGGTTGGGGTCGCAGTGGTGCCAGGCCATGGAGCCTGGCGTGGACAACAGCGAGGACCTACGTGACCATCGATCCGGCACTCGTCTGGCTCCGGAAGGATCCCCGCTTCCCGAAGTTCGCGCGGCGGTCGGCCCCAAGCGAACAGCCGGGGTAGCGCCGGATGCCAGGGCGCCCCACCGTCAGCATTTTGCGGCATTGCCCTTTGGGTCTCTTCGACGTCACCATGGGAGCGGGATGAATACGGCGTCCTCCGACGCTCGGGGTACGGCGAGCCGGCGCGGGTTCACGCTCGTCGAGGTCCTCATCGCCTCGGCGATGAGCGTCGTCGGCTTGACAGCGGTCGCCGCGGGGTTCCAGCACGCCCTCAACTCCGCGGAGGTCGGAAGACTGCAGACCACGGCGCTCTTCCTAGCCGAGCAGCGGCTTGAGCAGGTCAAGGCGATGGCGCTAGTCGATTTCGATGGGCTGACGGCCGGCAGCTTCCCGGGGGAGGCCTCGGTGGTCGGCTATCCCCAGTATCGCCGCCGTGTAGATTTCACGCCCGGTCCTCAGGGGCTCACTGGCGCGGTGCGCGTCCAGGTCACCGTCGAGTACCAGTCGATGACCACCGGCCCGCGAATGGTGACCCTTGCGACGGTACTGTCCAGGAGATGAGCACCGAATGGCCCTCAGCTTGACCCTCATCGTGCTTGTGGCGCTCACTGCGCCCATGCTGGCGCTCCTCTCGGTGAGCGCGCTCGAACCCCTGATCGCTCGGAATCTGGTCGACGCGACCAGGGCCCTTTATGTCGCCGAGGCCGGGATTGAGTGGGCGTTTGCTCTGCTGGTCGATACGGCGGACCCCGGCGAAGTTGTCAACCTGGCGCCGCCTCCCGGGCTGCTGCCCTGGGGAACGGCCTTGATTACCGCTACGTCGGCCGCCACCCCTGGGGTCGTCATCCTCACGAGCACCGGGACGGTGAACGGCGCCCAGCGGATCGTTGAGGTCGCTCTGAGCCCCGTCCCCGTGAGCCTGGCGGGCGGCTCCGAAAGCCCGGGGATTCTGGGCCGGCCCCGGATCGTCAGCTGGCGGGAGCGCTGATGACACCGCCTCCCGAGCGCCAGGTCGCCGGGGGGCCGGCAGCCTGGCCACGGCGACGGGTGCGAGCGCGCCGGATCGGGCACCCGGAGACAGCAGGAATGGATATCTGCGGCCGGATTGGCGTTCCGTAAAACTTAGGTCCAGGGCATGATGCTTTCTATACTAGTTTCAAGACGGAGGGCACGCGGAGCCACGCCATGTTCAAGATGCCGTTCTTGCAGAAGCGGCGGAACACGTTCGGCTTGGACGTTGGGTCCAGCACCATCAAGGCACTTCAACTCAGCCAGAATGGTGGGGGGTTCAAGCTGGCCGCGCTCGGCATCGCGTCGTTGCCGCCCGACGTGATCGTGGAAGGCACGATCAGGGAGCCGGCTGTAGTCACCGAAGCCATCCAAGAGGCCGTGAGCCGCGCGGGTATCAGCACGAAGGACGCGGCCATCGCGCTCTCTGGCCGTGAGCTTATCATCAAGAAGATTCAGATCCCGACGGTGCCGGCCAAGGAACTCCAGGATGCCATGCAGCTCGAGGCCGAGCATCACATCCCTTTCGCGATCGATGAGGTCTATCTCGACTACCACGTCGTGGGCAAGCCCGAGGAGACGATGGATCTCATTCTCGTCGCCGTCAAAAAGTCCAAGGTAACGGAGTACGTCTCGGTCGTGGAGGCGGCGGGGCTCAACCCTGTGGTCGTCGACGTGGATGGCTTCGCGCTGGGCAACCAGTTCGAGCTGAATCAGCCCGACGAGCACGGTGAGGCCGTGGCCCTGGTAGACATCGGCGCCTCGGCGATGAAGACCAACGTCGTCCGGGACGGAACCTCGATCTTCGCCCGCGACATCCCGTTCGGGGGAAAGAACTACACCCAGGCCATCGCCCAGCAGTTGCGGGTCTCGATTGAGCAGGCGGAAGCGGCCAAGCTCGGCAAGGACGTGGGGATCCCCTGGGACTCGATCGTCGGCGCTCTGGAGGCGGTCTCTCGGGAGCTGTCGCTCGAGATCCAGCGCACCTTCGATTACTTCGCCTCGACCGCCGAATCCGAGCGTATCGGCAAGATCGTTTTGGCGGGCGGCTGCGCTCAATTGCCGGGCCTTGTCGATTACCTCTCGTCGACGTGGGGCATCCGGGTCGAGGTCGCCCGGCCTTTCGACCGCATCCACGTCGGTTCCGCCTACGCCGATACCGTGGCCACGGCCGGGCCGGGGCTCGCCGTCGCCGTTGGACTGGGGTTGAGGCGCGCCGGAGACAAAGACCAGTGATCAAGATTAACCTGGTCCCCCCTGAGAGACGGCGCCGTCGCGCCGGCCTCTCCCTTGAGCTGCCCAGCTTCAACCTCGGTGTACTCTTCGCGGTCGTCTACCTTCTGGCCATCGTTGGGATCGGTGTGACCTGGCTGTGGCGGTCGGCGACGGAGTCCCGGTTGACGGCTCAGGTGCAAAAGGACAAGGTGGAGCTATCCGTCTTGAAGGCCACGATCGGTCAGGGAACGAAGATCAAGGAGCAGCACGCCGCGCTGAAGGCCCGCCTCCAGGCGATCGACGAACTGAGCAAGAATCAGCACCGGTCGATCGCGCTCCTCGATGCCTTCGTCAACACGGTCCCTCCGGACCTCTGGATCAACACGTTGGAGGACAAGGGCGCGGCGCTGAGGGTCTCGGGAACCGCCCACTCGCCTACGGCGATCTCTGACTTCATGTCGAACCTGCGCCGGTCTGGACGCTTCAAGGACATCGACATCCTCATCGCCAAGCAGGATCTCGCCAAGAACCCTCGGCCGGTGACCTTCGAAGTCACCTGTCGATTCGAGATCTGACCAATGACTCTCCCCCCCTACTTCGACCCGATCCTCAACGCGCCTCGCTGGCAGCGGGTGCTGCTGGGAGCTATGGGCGTGGCCGCCCTCGTGGGCGCCGCCTACGTGTTCCTGATCTCTCCCATCGAACATCGGATCGACCTCCTTAGCGCCGAGCAGGCCTCGCTCCAGCGCGAGCTGGTCGAAAGCCGCCGCATCGTCGCCGACCTGGAGCGTTTCCGCCGCGAAATCGCTGAGCTGCAGCAACAGATCGACGTCGCCAAGGAAAAGCTGCCGACCGAGAAGGACATCCCCCCCCTCTACCGAACGCTCTCGGACGCCGCCTTTCAGTCGGGGCTTGGCGTCGCTCTCTTCCAGCCGAGAGATCTGAAGGTCGGTGAGTACTTCACCGAGATTCCCATCGCGGTGAACGTCGAGGGGGGCTACCACCAATTGGGCGAGTTCTTCGAGCGGGTGGCCGGCCTTCCGCGAGTGGTCAACGTCGTCGAATGGCGGCTCAGCGGACTGCAGAAGGGCGAGATCGTGAATGTCAAAGGTGACCTGATCCTTGCGACGTACATGTACCGCCCTGTGGGCTCGCCGGCGCCGGCGAAACCCGCGGCGCCGGCCGCCCGGCCCGCAGCACCGAGGTAATCGATGAGGCAGATCGGCCCGCTCGGTTGCCTGGGTCTTGTCGTGCTCCTGTCGGCCTGTGGAGGCTCGCCCCCCACGGCTCCCACTACGTCGGCAACACCGGGAACCCTGCCCGCTCCGGGAACCTCGGCGCCCCGGACGCCCATCGCCGCTCCCGTGCAGCCGCCGACCGCCGGTCCGCAAGTGGCTACCGCCGTGAGTGGCAAGGACGCGATGTCTCCGCCTCGCGGCGAACGGCAATACGAGCCCGGGGGACGGCGGGACCCATTCGAGCTGCCCGAGGCGGTCGAGGGTTCTGTCGGCACCACCGTGGCATCGGTGAAGCTCACCGGCATCATTCGTACTGGCGGCCGCGTCGTGGTTCTGATCGAGACCCCGGACGGACTCGGTTACATATTGCAACCCGGAGACGCGTTCGGCGATGGACGCCTGGTCGAGATCGGCCAGGGCACGGCGGTGTTCACCGTCGTCTCGCGACACGCGCCAACCAACCATCGTGTCGTCTTGAAGCTTGGCGGGTGACAATGACTCGACGAACGGCGGAGGGGATCGTGCACGCAGCGGTGGTGATGGCCATGGTGCTGTTCCCCGGTGTCACTCTCGGTGCGGCCGACCTATCTGCCCCGCGAGTGGCGCCCGCTCCGCGGCTTCACGACGTGACGGTGGTAGATCGGCAAGACGCCGTCCTCGTCCGCGTCAAAACTGCGGGACCGGCGAAGTTCCGGGCGGAGCTGGTCGAGTCTCCTTATCGTCTCGTCGTGGATCTCGAGGACACGATCTACGCCTGGCGCAAGACACCGCTGAATGTCGGTCGGGAGCCGGTTCGTCGGGTCCGTGGGGGCCAGTATCAAGAAGATGTGGCGCGGGTCGTGGTGGAGCTCACGCGCAAGGTGGGGTACGTGGTCCGTGCGGATGACGATGGCCTGGTGATCGTCGTACCCACGGTCTCCTCAGCACCGGCCGGCATCGGGCGAATCGTACCTATCAACGGATCCGTGAACGGCCTCCGCGTGATCAACGCAGCGGCGCCGGCCGCACCAGAGCCGGGACCCAGCGTCCAGGAGCCGCCGACCGAGGAAGCAGCCAAGCCGCAAGCAGTCAAGCCACAGACGGCCGACAAACCGGAACCGACGGTCGCCCCACGCCCCCAACCGAGCGCCGAGCCAGCCAAAGTGCCGGCGCCCATCGTCCCAAACCCCGTCCGGATTGCCCAGACCGCCACAGCGCGGCCCGCGACGCGGCCTCCTGTGACGCTCGAGTTCAAGGACGCCGACATCGTCAGCTTGCTGCGCGTTCTGGCCACCGAAGCCGGTCGGAACATCGTCATCGGAGAGGACGTCAAGGGCAAGATGTCGATTTCGCTCCGGAACGTCCCCTGGGAGCTGGCACTGCAGACGATCCTCGAAGCCCGGGGCCTGGAGGCGATTCAACGCGATGGCATTCTACGGATCGCGACCCGCGAGCAGCTGACGAAGGAAGCCGAAGCGACCATCAGGATGCGCGACGTTTCCGCCAAGCTTGCCGAGTCCACGGCAAAGCCCGAGCTGCGGGGGCCGCTGCGCGAAGAGACGATCCGCCTCTACTACACCGACGCGGAAGAAGTTGCCAAGACCCTGCAAGGCATTCTCGGGATCGAGGCCGAAGGGGCTCGGGTAGCCCGGCTCGGAGGCCCCATCGCCGGGCCCATTGCCGAGCCACCCTTCTCACAACTCTACGGCCCGCCACCGCCGCCACCCCCGCCGGGGGCGACAGCGCCACAGGCGCCCCCTGAAGTGCTCTTCAAGGGGTTGACGATCAGGGCTCACAAACCGACGAACACTCTGTTCCTTCGTCTCTACCAGGCCGATCTCGAGCGAGTGAAGCAGCTCATCCGTGAGTCCCTCGACATCCCCCTACCCCAGGTCAAGATCGAGGCGCGCATGGAGATCCTCGATCGCAGCGCGCTGGAGCAGATCGGCATCCAGTGGGGCGGGGCCTTTGCAGCGCCACTGAATTCCACGACGGTCGTCGGCCGGGGTCTGGAGACGGCAGGTGCGTTACCCCTGATCCCAGGCGGCATCCCTGTTCAGGGCTTTACGCCGGGCAACACGGGGCTGACCCTTGCCAACGCCCTTCCAGTGAGTGCCGCAACGGGCCTCCCGCTCGGTGGAAATCTGGTGAATCTTCCTATCAGCGCCCTGCCTACGACCGGAGCGCTGCCCGCGGCCGGACTCGCTTTCGGTATCGTCGGAACCCGGTTCAACGTCAACCTCGCGCTGCAGGCGTTGGCGACGCAGAACAAGACCCGGACGCTGGCCCGTCCGGAGGTGGTGACGGTCGAGAATGCCAAGGCCGTGATATCGCTGGGTGAAGAGATTCCCTACGCCACGGTCAGCTCGGCCGGCACCCAGATCCAGTTCAAAGAGGCGTTGCTGAAGCTCGAGGTCACCCCAACGGTCATCCGCGAGGGCGACATCACCAAAATCAAGATGGTCGTCGTGGTCGAGAACAATTCGCGGGGGGCGGTGGTGAACCTGGGAAGCGCCGGTGCTCCGCCTGCCATCAACCGCCGAAAGGCCGAAACCCAGGTGCTGATGCGGGAGGGAGAACGGCTGATCATCGGCGGAGTCACCACGAACGTCGACATCGAGGAGACGCGCAAGGTCCCGATCTTCGGAGACATACCGTTGCTGGGTTGGCTCTTCAAGCAGCGTGAGCGCTCGGAAACGGGCCGCGAGCTGGTGGTGTTCCTGACCCCCACCGTTTTCCGTAACAACACCGAGCGCGCCACCTCCGCCGTCCCCACCCGCAAGTAGCCCCCGGGGGCCGGGGGCCAGCACCGGGCCCCGGGTCCCGACCCGGTCGTGATACCCTGATGCCCATGCCCGAGGCCTTCCGTTTCCTCACTGCGGGCGAGTCTCACGGCGAGGCGCTCACCGCCGTCATCGACGGCGTGCCCGCCGGGTTGCTCCTGCGTGAGACGGATATCAATGAGGATCTGGCTCGGCGCCAGCGCGGGTACGGTCGTGGCGGGCGGATGAAGATCGAGCGCGACCAGGTCCACATCGTTTCCGGCGTCCGCTGGGGCGTCACGCTGGGTAGTCCCATCACGCTGCAGATCCTCAACCGGGACTGGGAAAACTGGAAGGGGACGATGTCGGTGGCGCCTCCGGATCCGGCCTCCCCTCCGAAGGAAGTCACCCGGCCGCGCCCGGGACACGCGGACCTGGCCGGGGCCATGAAATACAACCACCGGGACATCCGGAACGTGCTGGAGCGCTCCAGCGCCCGCGAGACTACGGCCCGGGTGGCCGTGGCCGGCGTGGCCAAGCGCCTGCTGAGCGAATTCGGCATCACGGTCTTGAGCCACGTGGTCGAGATCGGCGGCGTGCGGGTGCCGGAAACCCTGGACCTGCCCTGGGCCGACCTGACCCAGCGGGCGGAGGCGTCTGAGGTGCGCTGCGCGGACCCCGAGACCGAGGCCGCCATCATCGCGGCCATCGACCACGCCAAGACCAAGGGAGACACGCTCGGCGGTGTCTTCGAGGTCGTGGCCCTCGGCTGTCCCGTCGGCCTCGGCTCGTACGTGCAGTGGGACCGGCGCCTCGATGGCAGGCTTGCCCAGGCGTTCTGCTCGATCCAGGCCATCAAGGGCTGCGAGCTGGGACTCGGCTTCGAGACTGCCCGCCGGCCAGGCTCCGTCGTGCACGACGAGATCCTCTTCGACACGGCCAGTGGCTTTCGCCGGTCATCCAACAACGCCGGCGGGCTGGAAGGCGGCGTCACCAACGGGCAGCCGGTGATCGTTCGCGCGGCCATGAAGCCGTTGTCCACGCTGCGCACGCCGCTCAGGTCCGTGGACCTGGCGACCAAGCAAGCGGTGGAGGCGGTCGTCGAACGCAGCGACGTGTGCGCGGTGCCGGCGGCGGCCGTCGTCGGTGAGGCCATGATGGCCATCGTGATCGCCCAGGTCTTCCTGGAGAAGTTCGGTGGCGACAGCGTGGAGGAGATTCGCCGCAACTACCGCGCCTATCTGGACGCTCTCCAGACCTGGTAACCGGACCGACGGTCGCATGATCATCCCCGTCCGTCTCGGCGCACGAGCTTACGACGTGGTCGTCGAACGGGGGGCGCTCGGGACCCTGGGCGTCCGCCTGCGCAGCCTCCGGGTCGGATCACGAGTGGCGCTGGTCAGCTCCTCCAGCGTGCTCCGCCTGCACGGCAAGCAGGCGGTGGAGAGCCTCGACGCGGCAGGCTTGACGACCGTCCCGGTCGAAGTCCCCGACGGTGAGGCCGCCAAGACGCTCGGAGTCGCCGAGCATTGTTGGAACGCTCTCCTGGAGGCCGGGCTCGATCGCACCTCGACGGTCGTGGCGTTGGGCGGAGGAGCGGTGGGCGACCTGGCCGGGTTCGTGGCGGCGACCTACATGCGGGGGATCCACCTGGTTCACCTCCCCACGACGGTGCTCGCCCAGGTGGACGCCTCCATCGGCGGCAAGACGGCGATCGACCACCCCCGAGCCAAGAATCTGATCGGCGCCTTCCACCAACCGAGGCTCGTGCTGAGCGACCCCACCACGCTGGCTACACTGCCGGAGCGGGAATTCAGGTCGGGCCTCGCCGAGATCGTCAAACACGGCGTGGTCCTGGACGCGGCCTACTTCGACGAGGTCGAGGCCAGCGCCGCGGGGCTGTTGGCCCGTGATCTCCCGACGCTAGAGCGCGTCATCGGGGGCTCCTGTCGTCTCAAGGCCGCCATCGTCGAGCGCGACGAGCGCGAAGCGGAGTTACGCCATGTGCTGAATTGTGGACACACCATCGGCCACGCCCTGGAGGCGGTGACCAGCTACGAGCGCTGGACGCACGGCGAGGCCGTGGCGCTCGGTATCGTCGCCGAAGCTCGACTGGCCGAGCGGCTCGGGATGGCCGAGCCGGCCACGGTGGAGCGCCAGGAAAAGCTGCTCGCCGCCGTCGGGCTTCCGACACGTGCCGCCGGCATCGACGCCGATGCCGTGTTGGCCGCCATCGGACGGGACAAGAAGGCCCGGGACGGGAGGGTCCCCTTCGTCCTGGCCCCGAGCCTCGGCGAATTCCGGCTGGTGTACGAGGTTCCCACCGCCGAAGTTCGGGCTGTGGTGGTTTCCCTGGCCCGCTGAGCCCGAACACCAGCGGGCGAGCGAGCGAATCGGTTTGACATCGGTCGGGGCCCCTGACCCCTGCCAACGTCCCCCAACGAACTGCCTGAAATCGTACGCCTAACGTCCCCTCCCCTTTGGGGCTCATTGGGGGACGTTGGGACGGGACCTCTGAGAGTGACTCTGAGAGTCGCCGACGCCCCCGACCCGTCTCCTCCCCTGGCCGGCGGCATCCGGCGCGATGGCGCCCGCATCTCGGATTTGTTAGTTTGATGCGGGCCCAAACCCTCCAGGTCTCAAGGGGCGAAGCATGCCGAGCCGAGCGCCCGCGGTCATGGTGAGTTCCACATTCTACGACTTACGGCAGATTAGGGCGGACCTGACCACGTTCATCGTCGATGACCTTGGGTATGTCCCCTTGCTGTCTGAACTCAACTCGTTTCCTGTCGACCCCGATGCCGCGACGATCGAGAACTGCCGCCGCAGGGTCGAGGAAGACGCCGACATCTTGGTTCTCATCGTCGGAGGCCGATATGGCTCCGTCGATTCCAAGTCTGCCCGATCGGTCACCAACCTTGAGTATCTGACCGCTCGCGCGAAGGGCATTCCCGTCTACGCCTTCGTTGAGAAGAAAGTGCTCGCCGTGGTACCTGTGTGGCGCCAGAATCCCGATGCTAACTTTACCGGGATCGTCGACGATCCTCGCGTTCTCCACTTTATCGATCAGGTTCGATCGGTCGATCAAGTGTGGACTCATGAGTTCGAAACCGCCCAGGAGATCATCGACACCCTGCGCATGCAGCTAGCGTACCTGATGACCGAAGGCCTCTCATGGCGCCAACAGCTGCGACAGCGCTCTCGCGAATCGCGGATCCTCGAACGGCTCAAGAGCGAATCGCTTCGCCTGGCCCTTGAACGTCCACTGGCTTGGGAGTACCGCCTCTTCAGCCAGGTCTTGGCCGACGAAGTTGAAAATTGGTGTGATCTCAAGCGGGACTATCAGCTTGGTGTGGTCCTCGGTCTCGGAGAGTATCTCGCGCTTGAGGATTTTCATCCTTGGATGCAGGCGCGAATGGCCGAGCTTAAGCGAACGGTCGCGGCCGCAGTCACCCTCGTCAATGAGGTCGCGCCGCAGGCCTTTGGCCCACTGGGGACACACGGAGATCCCGAGACCATCGTGTTCGTTGCCCGGCGCATTGGGGACGTCTATCGCCATCTGTTGGAGTGGGCGCAAATGGTGCGACGCGCGGCTGTGGATGAGAGACTCACCGCCGTCGTCACGGAACTTGCTGGATTCGCAGATGGCATCATCGGACAGATTGAAAGCCTGGGCCCCCGCGTCCTCGCTGGCATTGACGAGGCGTTGGCACAGCCGTCCAGCGAAGGGGTGAAGGTCCTCCATGTGACGCTAGAGTTGGCGATCCCCAATGTGGAGCGGTTTCAGCAAGCCCTGGACCAAGCGTTGCTTGACCTCGGACTATCGTACGATGCCTGACCTCACGGGCCCCATGTGCGGATGGTCGGACTGCAACGAAACGGCGCCGATCCGAGACCCCGACACCGGGGCCGACATCCCGCTCCCCTCGGGCTGGCGGGCGCTGGGGCTGTCGAAGTACTCGCTGCTGGAGCCCTCTGGGGTGCTCCACGCCGACCGCGGCATGGTCCTGTGCCCGGTCCACGTCGAGGCGCTCAAGCGCCTGTTGAAGCGGATACCGCTGGGCTGATCGGCGAGCGCGTGGGAGACATCCCCGTACAGCCTCGACGGCGTCGAACAACACGAAGAAGAACACGAACGTGCTCGTCCACCGGAGGGAGACGCGTCCGCCCGCGTTACAGACCCTTTCTCTTCTCAGCGTCCCTGGCCGCTTCGATCAGTTTGCCCAGTTCCTTGCTCTCGTACGAGAGGGTGAGGGTGATCTTGAATTCCCGACCGAACAGCAGGACCGTGATCTTCGAGCCCGCGGTCGCGTATTCTGATCCCATGACGAGATGGCCCGCGGCGACCGCCATGTGCCACCGCGAGCGGTCGTCACGAAAGAGGTCTTCCTTCCAGATGGTCCGCTCCTTCACGGGAGGGCCGTACTTCTCCGTGAGCAGTTTCTGAAGTTCTTCGTAGTCGGTGATGTACTGGCTATCGTGGGCGGGCTTCTTCGGGAACCGCACCATGACCCGGGCGAGGCGATCATCGTCGAGAAAGAAGAACCCCAGGTCCGCCTCACGCCCCGCCACGCGAGCCCCCTTGCTCGTCAGCAGCGTCAGGCCGTCGACCTTACGCGGCAGGGGCTGGGCCTGGGGATAGAGGGTCTTGACTTCCTGCTGGGTCATCCCCCAGTGCGTCTCGCCGTAGCCTTCGCCTTGGGTTGAGGCCGGGGCAGGTGCCAGCAGAGCCGCGACCAGCAGAAGAGCGAGTGGGGGGTTCGCCTTCATGGGGTCCTCTCCCGGCGAAGAGTTTTAACACCGTAACGGACCCAGGGCCACTGGCGCCCGTCCGCTTGACGCGAAAGCCATGGACGGCTAGGTTGCCTCGCTATGCCGCCTGGCTTCCTTGATGGCCTCCTCGAGGTCCTGCAACACATGGTCGTCCCATTCCGAGAGCGAGAAGCAGGCGGTCGTCTGTGACGCCCATCGGGGCCATTTGTCGCCCGGC